>DAIOUO010000040.1:0-15674 GCA_036759485.1 Geminicoccaceae bacterium
CGGCTGCCGAAGCGAATCAAGCCTACGCGATCTCCCGCGCCGAGCACGCCGCCGACCTCGACGAACGGCACGATCCGCCGCGCCACGAGCCCGGCGATCTGGACGAGCCCGACCTTCCGCCCGTCGGCCGTCTCGAGGACCCAGGAAAGCCGCTCGTTCTCCTCCGAAGCCTTGTCGAGCGAGGCGTTGAGGAAGCGGCCGGGATGATGGTGGCGGACGACGACCCGGCCGGGCACCGGCGTACGGTTCACGTGCACGTCGAACACGTTCATGAAGATGCCGATGCAGGGCAGGGGCTCGCTGCCCAGCCCGAGCTCCGGCGGCGGCCGCCGCGGGTGGACCGCGACCACCCGGCCGTCGGCCGGGCTCACCACGATCCCGGGCGCGTCCGGCGTCACCCGTGCCGGATCGCGGAAGAACCAGGCGCACCAGCCGGTCAGCGCGAGGCCTACCCAAAAGAGCGGGCTCCACAGGAGCCCGAGCAGAAGGGCGCCCACGAGAAAGGCCGCCACGAACTTCCAGCCGTCAGGATGGATCGGTGCCAGAAGGCCCGGGATGGCTTCGTCCGCTCTCGTCCCCCGCTCGGCTCCGATCATCGTCCCCGACCATATCGGCGCGCAGGAACACGCCGTCCATCTGCAGCTCGCGCCCGGTGCGCGGGTCGACATAGCCCGGCAGGAAGAGCCAGGGAACATAGCCCATGGCTTCGACCCGCTCGATCATGCTGCGCCACGGGGTCTCGCCCTCGTAGAGGGGCACGAGAGCGAGCTCGAGCTGCAGCCCCAGGATCCGGGGAAAGAGGCCGCGCGCGCCCGCGAGCGCCGGGCCTTCGTAGCCCTGCAGGTCGAGCTTCAGGAAGATCCGCGACGCCGGCGAGTCCACCACCTCGGGCAGGGCATCGAGCCGGACGACCGGCACCTCGATCCGCCGCACCGGCCGCGAGCTCGGCGAGAGGCGCTCGAGCCGGGCGGTGCGCGGCAAGAGCGAGCTCATGTCGCTCTCCGCCGAGACCTCGAGAACCGCCCGTCCCGCCTCGGCACCGAGTGCCACGGCGGGACCGATCCGCCAGGCAGGGTCGGAGGCGGCCCGGCGCGCGAGCTCGTCCCTGAGCTCGGGGATCGGCTCGATCGAGAGGATGGGCCCGCGCCACCCCGACCCGCGCAGGAGCGCGGCGTACTGGCCGCGGTTCGCGCCGCCGTCGACCACGAGGTCGACGCCCCACCGTTCGAAAAGGTTCACGAGCCGGCGGACCGGCTCGCGCGCCTTTCGCAGCGGCCGGAGCTCGAAGCCCAGGGCGCGGGCGAGCCGGCGCAACGTTCTCAAGACCGAGACCGGTCGACCAGCGCCAGGACCTCGACCGGCTCGGGAACGCCGCGCAACGGGAAGCGGCCGAGCGGCTCGAGGAATTCGGCATCGCAGGCGCACATCGCGGCGAACGGCCCCGACAGGACGACGTCGCGGTCGAGTTCCTTGGCGAGCTGCTGGAGACGGGCGGCGACGTTCACCGCCGGCCCGATCACCGTGAAGTCGAGGCGCGTGGGCGTGCCGATGTTGCCGTACATCACGTCGCCCACGTGCAGGGCGAGGGCGAAGCGGAGCGGTTCCTGGCCGCGCCCACGGCGCTCCGCGTTGAGCCGTGCGAGGCCGCGCCGAGCCTCGACCGCGGCACGCAGCGCCCGGTGGCAGGCGGCCGCCGCCTCGAGCGGGAAGATGGCGAGCATCCCGTCGCCGACGAATTTGAGGATCTCCCCGCCCTGCGCTTCGACCGGCGCGCCCATGCACTCGAAGAAGCCGTTGAGGCATTCGATCACCGCATCGCGGGGCAGGCTCTCCACGATGGTCGTGAAGTCGCGCAGGTCCGACTGCCAGATGGCCGCCCGAACGGTGGCACCGCTGCCGCGGCGGATCTCGCCCGCGAGGATGCGGGCGCCCGCGTGACGGCCGACATAGGCGTCGAGCAGGTTTCGGGCGATCCGGCGGCTGAGCCGGATCTCGGTGACCATCGCGAGTGCCGGCAAGAGCTCGCCGAGGGCCGCGAGGTCGGCGGGCCGGAAGCCGCCCGGGCGCTTCGTGGCCCAGGTGCAGGCGTGACGCGAGCCGTCGGTGAAGGTCATCGGCATGGCCACGTAGTCGGTCATGCCCTCGGCCCGCAGCTCGGCATAGACCGGATATTCCCGAGGCGCCGGCGCTTCGAGGTCGAGCCGTTGGTGGATCGCTTCGGCACCCTCGTAGAGGGCACGGACCGGGCTGTCGAGGAAGCGCCGTTCGCTGATCGTGTGGTGGCCGAAGAAGCCGATTTCGGCCTCTTCCATGCCGGGTCGCCAGACCAACCGCGCGCCGAAGAACTGCGGGTGAAGGGTGCGCAGGTGCAAGGTCGAGCGCCCGATCGGGAGCCCGTCCTCGAGCAGTTTCGAGCACAGGGTGGCGAACAACCGCTCGAGGAAGCGCTCGCGCCCGCTCTCCAGGACGAGCCAGTCGAGGGCGAGCAGACGGCGCGTCGGCCAGCGGCCGCGCCCCTCGCTCATGCCTCGCGGGCCTCGAGCTCGGCGAGCTTGAGCGAGACGTTGGTCAGCCGCTGCGTCGTGTGGTGCAATCGGGCCGCCAGCTCGTGCATGATCTCGACGCCGACCTGGGGGAACTGGGTCACGAGATTGAAGAAGCCGTCCTTGCCGATCCGCAGCGTGTGGAGCCGGGTGGCGGCGACCACGGTCGCCGTCCGCGGGACGTCGCAGAGAATGGCGATCTCGCCCACGATGTCGTTCTTCCCGAGGGTGGCCACCCGGACCCGCCCTTTGGGCGTGTCGACCAGCACGTCTGCGGTGCCGTCGAGGATGATGAAGGCGGCATCGCCCGGCTCGCCTTGACGGCAGAGCACTTCACCCGGCTCGTAATCCAGATGCTCGGACGTGAAGGCCAGGAGCTTGAGCCGGGCCGGCTCCACCTTGGCGAAGAGCGGGATCGCGCGCAGCGCGTCGACGTCGCGTTGCAGGCTCATGGCTCCTCCTCCATCGCTCAACCGGCCACGGCCGCGGGCTCCCGCTCGGGGGCGGCGATCTGGGCGAAGCTCCCGTCGGCCACCACCCGCCCACGCTCGATCACGAGCACGCGCTCGAACCGACTGGCCCAGCCCTGGTCCTGCAACGACCAGATCACCGAACGCTCGCGGAAGGTCTCGAGCAGCGCCTCGCGCACGAGGGGCTGATCGGCGGCGTCCAGCGCCACCGTGGGCTCGTGCAGGAGCACGAGCTCTGGCCGGCGCAGCACCTCGCGGGCGATCGCGAGCTTCTGCCGCTGTGCCAGGGTCAATCGGGCGCCGCCGATCCCGCATTCGGTCGCGAGACCCACCTCGATCACCGCTTCGCGCAGCCCGTGGGCATCGATCACCTCGCCCAAGAGCGCCGCCACCCGCGTGCCGGCCTGCGCCTGGCCGTAGGCGATCTTGCCGAACAGGATGTTCTCCTGGACCGAGGCGGCCGGGTTGACTTGGTCGGGATCGAAGAAGGCGACCGCGCCCACCAGTCCGGTCGGCAGTCTCTCGCGGAAGCGCCTGCGCGCCTCGAGGACCCGCGCCTGCAGCGCCTCGTCGATCAGCCCGAGACGGTGGCGGGCGACCACGAGCTTGAAGGGAAGGTCGAGGAGGCGGTCGCGTTCGGCGGTGGGCAACCGATCGAGGCGGTCGACCGTCGTCTTCCCCAGGATCGCCTTGAATTCCGGCAGATCCTCCGGCGCGATGAAGGCGAACTGGCGGTAATACTCGTGGTCCGCCGGCAGGTCGGCGAACAGCTCGACCATGGTCTGTGCCAGCCGATAGCCGACCCGCTGCAACTCGGCCACGAGCCCGGTCTCCTCGAGCACCGAGCGAACGTAGGGATGGCTCGCGAGATGCTCGAGGTCGAACACCCGCCCCACGGGCATGCCGAAGAGCAGGTTCTCGGCCAGCGTGGCGTTGCTGTTGTAACGATCGGGATCGAACGGTTCGACCAAGCGGGCGAGCCGCTCGTCGCCGGCCAACCGGGCGCGCATCGCACGACGGGCCTCGAGGACCCGGTTGGCGAGTTCGGGCCGGTTCGCGGGCAACGTCCCGCGCAGGCCGAAGGCGTAGACGTCACCCGTGAGGCGCGCGACATCGAGCGCCCGGATGATCGCCGGCAGCCGCTCCGCCGGCTCGCGGACCCCCGCGGCCTCCCAATCGACCCAGTCCGCGTCGACCGGATCGGGTGAGTTGCCCGAGGCCAGAGCCTCGTGGCGGTCGCGGGCGTGCCGGGCACGATCGGCGGGCGTCGGCTCGACCAGGCGGAGCGGTCGATGCTTGAGGCCGTAGAGGAGGTTGTCCTCGACCGTGCCGGCGATCAGCGCCGGCTGGCTGGCGATGTACGCGATCTTCCGGCCGAGCACCGATTCGGGGAGTTCGTGGAGCACGAGATCGTCGATCAGAACGCGGCCGGCGTCGGGCACCAGGAGCCCCGCGAGCAGGAGGGTGAGCTCTTCGCGCCCACCCCCGGCGGGGCCGATCAGCGCCACCTTGCAGGGGAGCTCGAGCTTGAGCTCGATCCCGTCGAGCAAGGGCTCGCCGCCGTCGTCGAGCAGCGTGACGCCGGCCAGGCGCAGGCTCGTGCCGGTGAAGGCCGGCACGCGCTTCGCCTCGCCGGTCAAGAGCTCGGCGGGCTTGAGGCCGGGCGGGGCGAACTGGGCCACCGTCTGCTCGTACTTGATTCGTACATCGTACATCGTCTGATAATAGGTCAAAAGCTCCTTCCACGGCGAGGACAGATCCTTGTGTGCCCCCACCACGGCCACGAGCGCACCGAGCGTGATGTCGCCTTGGATCACGAGCCAGCCGCCGATCGAGAAGAAGAAGAACGGGCCGAGCTGGGCGATGAAGTTGTTGAGGAACTTGATCAGGAACTTCTTCTTGTAGATCTCGAAGCGGATCCAGAACACCGTCCCCAGCTGCTCGCTGAAGCGGGCCAGCTCGTAGCGCGCCGTGTCGTGGGCGTGGATCTCACGGATCGTGGCGCAGGTCTCGCTGATGCGCTCGGCGTTGCGACGGACCTGGCGGACCCGTTGCTTGGCGAGCTCGTTGACCTGCCGCTGCAGGCGCGGGATCAGCCAGATCTGCAACGGATAGAGGGCGATCGCGGCGACACCCAGGATCGGGTCCTGCATGAACATGAAGGTCAGGATCGTGAGCAGGGTGCCGCCCTGGAACGCCGGCACCGCGAGCGCGTCGCCCACGAAGCCGCCGAGCGCCTCGGTCTCGGCGTTGATCATCTGGACGAGTTCGCCCTGGCTGAGCTTGCGGAAGTGCGGCAACGGGAAGCGCAGGACGTGCTCGTAGAGCTGGTAGCGGAGCCGCCGCAGCATCCGCTCGGCGACGATCCCGGCATAGACGTTCAAGACGTATTTGAGCCCGCCACCGATCAGCACCAGAAGCAAGAACAGTCCGCACAGCGCGAACAGGTAGGTCGTGCGTTCGAGATCGTAGCCGAACAGCAGCCAGGGGCCTTCGGGATCACCGAGCGCCCGGTTGATGATCGTTTTGGGCAGCTCGAGCGAGAAATAGAGTGGCGGGAACGACAGAAAGGTCAGCGCCAGGATCAGGAGCTGCTGGCGCCAGCTGTACTTCCGGATGAACGCGAAGATCGAGGCTTCCATGCCACCCAGAGGCCCTGCCGTCCGCGCGACCTTAGAGGAGACGGCCGGCCGGCGCAAAAGGCCCGCGCGCGAACCGCGAAGCGGCTCAGCTCGACCGCTCGACGGTCGGCGGGGCGAGCGGCAGGCGCAGCCTCGCCCGAAGCCCGCCCTCCGGTCGGTTGGCGAGCGTGACCTCGCCGCCGTGCCCGCGAGCGATGCCGCGGGCGATCGCGAGCCCGAGCCCGACCCCGCCGGTCTCCGACGAGCGCGAGGTCTCGAGCCGGACGAAAGGCTCGAACACTTCCTCGAGCTTGTCGGGCGGGATGCCGGGCCCGTCGTCGTCGACGGTGACGATCGCCTCGCCCCCTTCGCGCACCAGGCTGACCCGCGCCCGTCGGCCGTAGGCGAGCGCGTTCTCGACCAGGTTGCGCAGCGCCCGCTTGAGCGCGGCCGGCCGGATCCGGGCGACCACGGGCTCGCTCGCCACGAGCCGGGCGTCGCCGCCGAGCTCGGCCAGGTCCTCCACCACGCCCTCGACGAGCGCGGCGAGATCGACCTCGCGCACCGGCTCGCCCATCGCTTCGTCGCGCGCGAAGGCGAGGGTCGCCTCGACCATCCGCTGCATCTCGTCGAGGGTGGCGCAGATCCGGGTGCGCGCCTCTTCGTCGTCGAGCAGCTCCGCGCGCAGCCGCAGGCTCGTGATCGGCGTGCGCAGATCGTGCCCGAGCGCGGCGAGCAGGCGGGTGCGATCGGCGATGAAGCGGGCGAGCCGCTCCTGCATCCGGTTGAAGGCGGCGATCGCACGGCGGACCTCTTCCGGCCCCTGCTCGGGCAGTGGCGTGCCCGCCTCGCCGCGGCCGAGCCGTTCCGCGGCCGCGGCCAGGTCGGCGAGCGGCCGTGTCGAACGACGGGTGCCGACCAGGACGGCGACCACGAGCAGTACGGCTAGGATCCCGAGCATCGCCGCATAGGGCCGGGCGAAGGCGGGCAGCGGAACGGCCGGCAGGCTGCGGGCGTTGAGCCAGCGGCCGTCGGGCAGCGCGATCGAAACGGCGGCGACCGCCCGCGGTCGTCGCCAGGGTTTGCCTTCCTCCTCCTCGTCCTCGGCCGAGGCCCGACCGTCGCGCGCGGCGAACTCGATCCGCACCGCGCGCGGTTGCGTGCCGAGCTCGCGGGCGAGACGGCGGGCGAGCGGATGGCGCGCGCTCGCCTCCTCCGAGACGATCGGGCGAGGGTCGATGGCCAGGGCGAGGGAGGACGTGGCCAGCGCGCGGACGACCGCCTCGTGCTCCTCCGGGCGGGTCGCGGCCAGGAGCCGGACCGCCGGCACCACCTGCTCGACGAGCCGTTCGCGGCCGAGCCGGGCGAGGGCCCAGTGCCGCTCGTCGGCGAAGATCCACCAGGCGACGAGCTGGGCGGTCGCCACCGCCAGGAGCACGAGCGCCAGGAGCCGCCCGGCGAGCGTCCGCGGCCAGAGCCGGATCACGCGCGGCTCACCTCCGCCTCGAAGCTGTAGCCACCACCCCAGTGCGTGCGGATCAGCTCCGGCTTCTTGGGATCGCGCTCGATCTTGCGCCGCAACCGCATGACCTGATTGTCGATCGCCCGATCGAAGGGGGCGGCCTCGCGACCGCGGGTGAGGTCCAGCAGTTGGTCGCGGGTGAGCACCATTCGCGGATGCTCGAGAAAGGCCGAGAGCAGGAGGAACTCGCCGGTGCTCAACGGCACCGCCACGCCGTCGTCGCCGACGAGCTCGCGGCGGCCGACATCGAGGATCCAGCGGTCGAAGCGGAAGCGCTCGGCGGCCGGCCGGCCGCGCCGCGGCGGCAGGGCCCGGGCGCGCCGCAGCACCGCCTTGATCCGGGCCAGGAGCTCGCGCGGGTTGAACGGCTTCGCCACATAGTCGTCGGCACCCATCTCGAGGCCGACGATCCGGTCGGTCTCCTCGCCGAGCGCGGTGAGCAGCACGATCGGCACGTCGCCCTGCGCCCGCAATTGCCGGCAGAGCGACAGCCCGTCCTCGCCCGGCATCATGATGTCGAGCACGACGAGGTCGATCGCCGCGGTCTGTAGGACACGGCGGGCGGCCTGCGCGTTCTCGGCCGTGCTCACCCGGAAGCCGTGCTTGGCGAGATAGCGGGCGAGCGGTTCACGGATGTCACGGTGGTCGTCGACCACCAGAAGATGGGCCTCGGTCTCCATGGCGCTCATCCTGCCGCGCGCTCCTCGGCTCCGCACGCCTTCGGCTGTAACAGGTGGTCGCAGCGGCCCCCGCGCGCCAGAACCGGCGACCGATCGGCCGGCCGATCGACAATCTCTCGCGACGGGCCGATGGTCCAAGGTGGACGTTCGCAGCGAACGGAGAACGGAGGATGCGTGCGATGAGCGAGAACGAACGGCAGACCCGTGAGACCGTCCGGCCGAGCGGTCGGGGCAGCCGGGTCCTGCTCGCGGGCGTGGCCGTGGTGGCGCTCGGCGCTACCCTGGCCTGGGCCGGGGCGGGCCTGGCGGACGATTGGCACGGCGGCCACGGTCCCTGGGGGCGTGCACCGGGGATGGTGGGACCGATGATCTTCGACCAACTCGACGCCGACGGCGACGGGCGAGTCTCGCGCGCCGAGATGGAGGGCTTCCGCGCCGAGCGGTTGCGCAGCGCAGACCGCAACGGCGACGGCCGGCTCGACCAGCAGGAGTTCGAGACCTTCTGGCTCGAGGTCACTCGGCCGATGCGGATCCGCGCTTTCCAGTTCCTGGACGCGGACGGCGACGGCGTCGTCACCGCGGCCGAGCTGCAGCGGCCGACCGATCGCATGTTCGCTCGCATGGACCGCGACGGCGACGGCTTCCTCGCGCCGCTGACGCCGGCCGAGCGGGAACGCATGCGCGAGCGGATGCGGGAGCACGAGCGGGACCGCGACCATCGCGGGCCGCGTCGCGACTGAGGCGGCGAGCCCGACCGGAGCCGACCCTCGGGCCGGCTCCGGTCATCGCGCCGCGTTGCGGGTGCCCCGCCCGGGGCTATCGTTGGCCGGTCGGCGGAGGAGGGAGGACCGGCCATGAGCATCTACCGGGCGATCTGGCGGCGCAGCCTCGAGGATCCCGAGGGCTTCTGGGCCGAGGCGGCCGAGGCGCTGCACTGGGACCGGCGCTGGGACCGCGTGCTCGATTCCTCGCGCCCGCCATTCTACCGCTGGTTCGCGGGCGGTATGCTCAACACCTGCTGGAACGCGGTCGACCGCCACGTCGCGGCCGGCCGCGGCGCGCAGCCGGCGCTGATCCACGACAGCCCGGTCACCGGCACGATCCGCACGCTCACCTACGCCGAGCTGCAGGACGCGGTGGCGCGGTTCGCCGGGGCCCTCGTCCGCCTCGGCGCCCGCAAGGGCGATCGGGTGATCGTCTACATGCCGATGGTGCCCGAGGCGATCGTCGCCATGCTGGCCTGCGCGCGGATCGGCGCGATCCATTCGGTCGTCTTCGGTGGCTTCGCGAGCCACGAGCTCGCCAAGCGCATCGACGACGCCAAGCCCACGCTGGTCGTCTCGGCCTCCTGCGGCATCGAGCCGGGCCGCCTCGTGCCCTACAAGCCTCTTTTGGATGCCGCGATCGAGCAGGCGGCGCACAAGCCCGGCCATTGCATCGTCCTGCAGCGCCCACAGCTCCGCGCCGAGCTCGTGCCCGGCCGCGATCTCGACTGGCAGGAGGCGGTGGCCGGTGCCCACGCCGTGGACTGCGTGCCCGTCGCCGCCACCGACCCGCTCTACATCCTCTACACCTCCGGTACCACCGGGCAGCCCAAGGGCATCGTCCGCGACAACGGCGGCCACGCCGTGGCGCTGCTCTGGAGCATGCGCAACATCTACGGCGTTCGGCCCGGCGAGGTCTATTGGGCGGCCTCGGATGTCGGCTGGGTCGTCGGCCACAGCTACATCTGCTACGCGCCGCTCCTGAACGGCAACACGAGCGTGGTCTACGAAGGCAAGCCGGTCGGCACTCCCGATCCGGGTGCCTTCTGGCGGGTCATCGCCCAGCACGACGTCAAGGTGCTGTTCACGGCGCCCACGGCCTTCCGCGCCATCCGCAAGGAAGACCCCGAGGGGGCGCATCTGAAGCGTTACGACCTCTCCCGCTTCCGGGCGCTGTTCCTCGCCGGCGAACGCTGCGACCCGGACACGCTGCTCTGGGCCGAGGCCCAGCTCGGCGTCCCCGTGATCGACCACTGGTGGCAGACCGAGACCGGTTGGGCGATCTGCGCCAACCCGCTCGGCGTCGAGCGGCTGCCGGTCAAGCCGGGCTCGCCCACCCTGCCCATGCCCGGCTACGACGTACGGGTGCTGGACGAGGAGGGTCGCGAGGTCGAGCCCGGCAAGCTCGGCGCCATCTGCGTCAAGTTGCCCTTGCCGCCCTCCTGCTTGCCGACGCTCTGGAACGCCGACGAGCGCTTCGTGCAGTCCTACCTGTCGCGCTATCCCGGATATTATCTCACCGGCGACGCCGGCTTCGTCGACGAGGACGGTTATCTCTTCATCATGAGCCGGATCGACGACGTCATCAACGTCGCCGGCCACCGTCTCTCGACCGGTGCGATGGAGGAGGTCCTCGCTTCCCACCGCGACGTCGCCGAATGCGCGGTGATCGGCGTGGCCGACGAGCTCAAGGGCGAGCTGCCGCTCGGCCTCGTCGTCTTGAAGGCCGGGGTCGATCGGCCGCACGCGGAGATCGAGAAAGAGCTCGTCCAGAAAGTCCGCGACGAGATCGGCCCGGTCGCCGCCTTCAAGCTCGTGGCGGTCGTCAAGCGGCTGCCCAAGACCCGCTCCGGCAAGATCCTGCGCGGTACGATGAAGAAGATCGCCGACGGCGCACCCTGGACGATGCCGGCGACGATCGACGATCCGGCGATTCTCGACGAGATCGCCGAAGCGCTGGCTCGGTTGGGCTATCCGCGCGCCGCTCCCGGCTGAACTTCGGCGGGTTCCGGCGCCCCGGGCGAGGCACTGCGGCGGTCCGCCGCATCCCCACGGCGCCCCCCTATGCGTCTTGCGCAACGCTATGTTTCCGGTATTTTCGAACTGTCGAATGCTTCTGGTTCGGGGGAGGCGTCATGCGAGCCTGCAAGAAGCTCGTCGAGGTGGGCCGTCGGCAGTTCCTGCGCGGCGGCGGCAGCGTGGCGGTCGGCGCCGCTGCGGCGGTGGTGAGCGGTGGCGGCGAGGCGCAGGCGGCGAGTCCTGCTCTGGCTCGCGCCAATTACCCCAGCACCCGTCTGGCCAACGTCAAGGACCTAAAGGTCAACGAGCCCAAGGACGTGGCCTATCCCGACGCCGAGATGCCGGGCGTCCTGATCAAGCTCGGCAAGAAGGTGCCGGGCGGGGTCGGCCCCGACGGTGACATCGTGGGCTTCACCACCGTCTGCCCGCACAAAGGCTTTCCGCTCTTCTATCGGGCCGACGACCGCACGCTCAACTGCCCCGGCCACTATTCGCGCTTCGACTGCGAGGCGGGCGGCCAGCAGATCTGGGGCCAGGCCACCCAGAACCTTCCGCAGTACATCCTGCGGGTCGACGCCAAGGGCGACATCTACGCCGAGGGCGTCGACGAGCTGCTCTACGGCAGGCTCAGCAACGTGCTCTGAGGGGGAAACGCCATGGCCTTCAAGCGTCACGTCGACCGCCTGCCGATCATCCCCAAGGATGCCAAGGAGCACACGGCGGTCTGTCAGTTCTGCATCGTCGGCTGCGGCTACAAGGCCTATACCTGGGACGTCAACCGACAGGGCGGGACCACACCGGGCGACAACAAGTTCGGCGTCGATCTGAGCAAGCAGCAGACCGCCGAGACGGCGGCCTGGTACAGCCCGTCGATGTACAACATCGTCAAGCAGAACGGGCGCGACGTCCACCTGGTCATCAAGCCCGATCCGAACTGCGTCGTGAATTCGGGGCTCGGCTCGATCCGCGGTGCTCGGATGGCCGAGATGTCCTACAGTCAGGCGACCCAGACCCAGCAGCAGCGGCTGACCGATCCCATGGTCTGGCGCTACGGCCAGATGCAGCCGACCTCCTGGGACGATGCGCTCGATCTCGTGGCCCGGGTGACCGCGGCCGTCATCAAGGAGCAGGGCGAGGACGGGCTCATCGTCTCGGCGTTCGACCATGGCGGGGCCGGCGGCGGTTACGAGAACACCTGGGGCACCGGCAAACTGTATTTCGGTGCCATGAAGGTGAAGAACATCCGCATTCACAACCGTCCCGCCTACAATTCGGAGGTCCACGCTACCCGTGACATGGGCGTGGGCGAGCTCAACAACGCCTACGAGGACGCCGAGCTCTGCGACACGATCGTGGCGATCGGCTGCAACCCGCTCGAGACCCAGACCAACTATTTCCTGAACCACTGGGTCCCGAACCTGCGTGGCGCCACGCTCGACAAGAAGCGGCGGCTCATGCCCGACGAGCCGCACGACAAGGCCAAGATCATCATCGTCGATCCTCGCCGCACCGTCACCGTGTCCGCCTGCGAGGCCGAGGCCGGCAAGGAGAACGTCCTGCACCTCGCGCTCGAGTCGGGCACCGACCTGGCGCTGTTCAACGCGATCTTCACCTACATCGCCGACAAAGGGTGGGTCGACAAGGAGTTCATCGAGAAGAGCACGCTCCGCACGCCGGCGGCGCGGCCGCCGCTCTTCCCGGCGCGCGGCGTGAGCGACGAGAAGCCCGGCCATCTCACGAGCTTCGAGGCGGCCGTCGAGGGTTGCCGGATCTCGATCGAAGAGGCCGCGAAGATCACCGGCCTCGCACCCGCCGACATCGTCAAGGCCGCCGAATGGATCGCCATGCCCAAGGCCGGCGGCAAGCGGCGCCGGACGATGTTCGGCTACGAGAAGGGCATCATCTGGGGCAACGACAATTACCGCACCAACGGCGCCATCGTGAACGTAGCGCTCGCCACCGGCAATATCGGCCGTCTCGGTGGCGGTGTCGTGCGCCTGGGCGGACACCAGGAGGGCTATGTCCGGCCGTCCGATGCCCATGTCGGCCGTCCGGCGGCCTATGTCGACCAGCTCCTGATCAGCGGCCGCGGTGGCGTCCACCACATCTGGGGTTGCGACCACTACAAAACGACGCTCAATGCCGACCAGTTCAAGCGCGTCTACAAACGCCGCACCGACATGGTGAAGGACGCCATGAACTCGGTGCCGGCCGGCGACCGCGACGCGCTCGTCAACGCCATCATGGTGGCGATCCGGCAGGGCGGCCTGTTCGCGGTCGACGTCGACATCGTGCCGTCGAAGATCGGTCAGGCCTGCCACGTCTGGCTGCCCGCCGCGACCCAGGGAGAGATGAACCTCACCTCGATGAACGGCGAGCGGCGGATGCGCATCACCGAGCGCTACATGGACCCTCCGGGCCAGGCGATGCCGGACTGCCTGATCGCCGCGCGGATCGCCAACCACCTGGAGCGCGTCTTCCGCTCCATGGGTGACCACGCTTATGCGGACAAGTTCAAGGGCTTCGACTGGAAGACCGAGGAAGACGCCTTCATGGACGGCTACCACCAGCACGCGCCCGGTGGGAAGTTCGTTACCTACGAGCGGTTGCGGGCGATGGGCACCAACGGCTTCCAGGAGCCGGCGGTGGACTTCAAGGACGGCAAGATCATCGGCACGCCGCGTCTCTACGCCGACGGCGTCTTCTCGACACCCGACGGCAAGGCGCGGTTCATGGACGCGCCCTGGCGCGGGCTGCAGGCCGCCGGCAAGGCCGAGCAGCAGGCGCGGTTCCCGTTCCTGATCAACAACGGGCGGGCCAACCACGTCTGGCAGAGCGCCTATCTCGACCAGCAGAACGATCTGGTCACGGATCGCTGGCCGCACGCCTTCATCGAGATGAACCCCGACGACATGAAGGAACTCGGCATCCAGCCGGGTGACCTGGTCGAGATCGTCAACGATGCGGGCTCGACGCAGGCGATGGCCTACCCGACGCCTTCGGCCAGGCGGCGGGAGACCTTCATGCTCTTCGGCTATCCCAACGGCGTGCAGGGCAACGTGGTCAACGCCGGGGTGAACGAGCTCGTCATTCCCAACTACAAACAGACCTGGGCGAACATCCGCAAGCTCGCCTCGGCACCGGAGGGCGCCCGGCACATCAGCTTCAAGGACCAGCACTACCGCGCGGCCTGACAGGGCCTCGCCATCTCCTGTTCCGGACGGTAAGTGCGACAGCGGCTCGGTGTTCCCGGGCCGCTGTCATCGTTCGGTAACGGGATTCGGCTAGGGCCGACCCGTTCGAGGGCGGTCGAAATGGACGATCGAGCAGCGCTCGAGGCCCTGGCGGCACTCGCTCAGGAAACGCGGCTGAGGGTATTCCGCCTCCTGATCCAGGCGGGTCCCGGGGGCTTGCCGGCCGGCGAGGTCGCGGAGGCGGCGGCGGTGCCCGCCTCCACGCTTTCCTTCCACCTCGAGAAGCTGGAGCGGGCGGGCCTCGTCCGCTCCTGCCGACGCGGGCGACAGATTCTCTACGCGGCCGAGCTCGAGACGATGCGCCGGCTCGTGGCCTTTCTGACCGCCGATTGTTGCGGCGGCCATCCCGAGCTCTGCGGCGGGCTCGTGCAGGCCGTCGAGGCGTGCGGCCCCGTCGCACCGCACCGGGTGGCCGAACCCGGGGAATGCAGCTGATGGATCGGCCCTACAACGTTCTCTTCCTCTGCACCGGCAACTCGGCCCGCTCGATCATGGCCGAATGCGCTCTCGCCCGTTGGGGCGCCGACCGCTTCAGGGCCTATTCCGCCGGCAGCCACCCGAAAGGAATCGTGCACCCGCTCACGATCGAGACCTTGCGGCGCCTCGATTACGACACGAGCGGCCTTCGCTCGAAGAGTTGGGACGAGTTTTCGGGGCCCGGCGCGCCTCGGCTCGACTTCGTCTTCACCGTCTGCGATCGAGCCTCGGCCGAGGTCTGCCCGGTCTGGCCCGGACAGCCGCTCACCGCGCATTGGGGTGTGGAAGACCCGGTCGCGTTCGAAGGCACCGAAGCCCAGCGCCTCGCCTTCTTCCGCCGCGTCTACGGCTATCTCGAGAACCGCATCAAGATCTTCGTGAGCCTGCCGATCGCCTCGCTCGACCGGCTCGCGCTCCGCGAGCGCCTCGAGGAGATCGGCCGGAGCGTGCCCGCAGCCGACGCCTGAGCGCCCGTGTCCGGCTTCGATCTTCCGCGTCGGCTCGTGGCCGAGTTCCTGGGCACCGGCACGCTCGTCTGCGCCGTCGTCGGCTCCGGGATCATGGCCGAGCGGCTGGCCGGCGGGAACCCGGCGCTCGCCCTGCTCGGCAACACGCTGCCGACGGGTGCGATCCTCGCGGTCCTGATTTTGATCCTGGGGCCCGTCTCGGGCGCGCACATGAATCCGGCCGTCTCGCTCGCCATGGCGCGGCGCGGGGCGATCTCGGCGCGCGAGGCCGCGGCCTATGTCGTCGCCCAGGCGATCGGAGGGGTCGCGGGCACGATGACGGCGCATCTCATGTTCGAGCTGCCGCTCCTCCAGCTCGGCGGTACCGCGAGGACCGGGCTCGGCCAGTGGGCCGGCGAGTTCGTCGCGAGCTTCGGCCTGCTCGCCACGATCCTCGGCTGCTCGCGTTTCGCCCCGAATGCCGTGGCCCCGGCGGTCGCCCTCTACATCGCCGCCGCCTACTGGTTCACGAGTTCGACGAGTTTCGCAAACCCGGCCGTCACTCTCGCCCGCGCCCTCTCCGACACCTTCGCCGGCATCCGCCCGCTCGACCTGCCCGCCTTCTGGCTCGCCCAGATCGCCGGTGCGGCGGCCGCGGTCGCCGTCTTCGACTGGCTGTTCGCGGGCCGCGGCACCACGGATCCTCGCGCTCGGGGCGGCTGATCCCCCCTCGGCCCGGACTCGCTGGGCACCGCTTCGCCGCTCGCCGACTGGAAGCGCGATCGGGGATACCGCGCTTCGATTCCTCCCGGACCGGGCCGCGGGGCCGCCGCCGCGTTCCCGCGCAACGGGCGTCGGCCCCTCACTCCCTCCGGAGC
>DAIOUO010000041.1:0-15651 GCA_036759485.1 Geminicoccaceae bacterium
GCTCCGGATCCGCAATCCCGGCCCACGACGGCGACGGCTCCGAGTGATGCCGGCGGTCCACGTGGCGCTCGCCGAGCTGCCGCGCGACAGCCGCGGCCGGCTCGAGACGCGGTTCGAGGAGACGGGCCCGTTCGCGGTCTATCTGCGGCACGAGCGCAACGACTTCCGCAAGGGGTGGCTGTTCGTCGCGACGAGCCTGCAGCCGGATGCGGTCGAGGCCGTGCGCGCTCGCTTCGTGGGCCTGAGCGAGGCCTGGGCGGAAGGACCCCTCTTCCTCGCCGAGGGGGTCCCCGATCCGCGCTGTCGCGACGACGGCGAGCGGTTCGTGGCCTTCGGCGCCGACCTCGAGCTCGGGCCCGGCGAGGAGGCGTTCGTGACCCTCGCCGTCGGCCAGGCCTTCGAGCTCGCCGAGGCCCGGGCCCTCGCCCGCCGCTTCCGCGAGCCGGCCCAGGCCCGCACCGCGGTCGAGGCCACGCGCGCGCGCTGGGAGGAACGGCTCTCGGTGCTGCGGATCGAGACCGACGATCCGGCCTTCGACCGCCTCGTCAACGACTGGCTGCCCTACCAGGTGTTGACGTCGCGGCTGTGGGGCCGCTGCGGGCCGCAGCAGCGCGGCGGCGCCTTCGGTTTCCGCGACCAGCTCCAGGACGTACTGCCGTTCCTCTTCCTCGACCCCGAGCTCGCCCGGGCCCAGATCCTGCTGCACGCCGCCCAGCAGTTCCTCGAGGGCGACGTCGTCCAGTGGTGGCACCCCTCCTGGGAAGGCAGGACCGGTCTCGCCGCCCGCAACCGCGTGTCCGACCCGCAACTCTGGCTGCCCTACGTCGTCGCCCGCTATGTCGAGGCGACCGGCGAGGCGGACATCCTCGACGAGCCGGTCCCCTTCCTCGAGGGGCGGGCGATCCCGCCCGGCGCCGAGGGCATCGTGCTGGCGCCGCGCGTCTCGCGCGAGGTGGAGAGCCTGTTCGACCATTGCCGGCGGGCGATCGATTTCACCCTCGCCCGGCTCGGGCCGCAGGGGTTGCCGCTGATCGGCACCGGCGACTGGAACGACGGATTCGACCGCCTCGGCCGACGGGGCCGCGGCCAGAGCGTCTGGCTCGGCTTCTTCCTCTCGGACGTGCTGCGCGACGCGATCCCGTTCGCCGAGCGGCGCGGCGAGGAGCGGCTCGCCCGTCGCTGGCGGGCCGCCGAGGCGCGGCTTCGCGAGGCCCTCGCCGGCATGGCCCGCGGCGACCGCTTCGTGCGGGCGATCGACGACCGCGGCCGCGAGCTCCTCTCGAGCGACGCGCTCTCGGCCGCCTGGCCCGTGCTCGCGGGCCTCGTCGATTTCGAGCAGGGTCGACGGATCGTGCTCGCCGCCCTCGAGGCGCTCGAGCGCGACGGCATGGTGCTGCTCCTCCATCCACCGTTCGACGAGCGGAGCGACCCCTATCCCGGCCGGATCGCGGCCTATCCTCCCGGGGTGCGCGAGAACGGCGGCCAGTACAGCCACGGCGTGTCCTGGCTCGTGGACGCGCTCCTGCGCCTCTCGAGCCTGGCCCGCGCGGCCGGCCGGTCGGTCGAGGCGGCGGCGCTCGAGGCGCGCGCGGTCGAGACCTGGTACCGGATCTCCCCGATCGGCGAAACGGAGACCGCCCGGCTCGCCCGCTACGGTTTGCCGCCGCACCAGCAGCCGGCCGATGTGAGCTTCGGGCCGGGCTACGAGGAGCGTGGTGGTTGGGCCTGGTACACGGGCTCGGCGGCACGGATGTTGAGCGCCGCCTACGGCCTTCTGGGTCTGGCCGTGCGGGATCGCGAGCTCGTGCTGCCGGCCGATCCGACCCGCCCGCGCGGTCGCCTCGTGCTCCGGCGGCTCGTCTGGCGGGGGCGCTCCTTGATCGAGGCGGGCCGGCCCACGGCCGCAGCATCGCCCCCCGCCGGTGCCGGCGAGGGAACCCTTTCGCCGGAGCGCGCGGGCCCGTAGGATCGCGCCCGTCCACGGGCCAGCTCCGGAGCCGCCGTCGCATGACCGCCCCGACCCCCCTGATGGCCGGGAAGAGAGGCCTCGTCATGGGCATCGCCAACGACCGCTCGCTCGCCTGGGGTATCGCCCGGGCGGTGCGCCGGCACGGAGCGGAGCTCGCCGTGACCTACCAGGGCGAGCCGCTCCTGAAGCGTGTTCGGCCCCTGGCCGAGGAGCTCGGCGCCCCGCTCCTCCTGCCGGCCGACGTAACCGATCCCGCGAGCCTGGATGCGCTGTTCGGCGAGATCGCGGCCAAATGGGGCGGCCTCGACTTCCTCGTGCACGCCATCGCCTATTCCGACAAGGAGCAGCTCAAGGGCCGCTATGTCGACACCACGCTCGACAATTTCCAGAAGACCATGGCGATCTCTTGCTATTCTTTCACCGATCTGGCACGCCGCGCCGAGCCCTTGATGGGAGCGGGCTCGAGCCTGTTGACCCTGACCTATATCGGCTCGACCCGCGTCACCCCGCACTACAACGTCATGGGCGTGGCCAAGGCAGCGCTCGAGGCCTCGGTCCGCTATCTGGCGGTCGACCTCGGGGCCAAGGGGATCCGCGTCAACGCGATCTCGGCCGGGCCGGTGCGCACGCTCGCGGCCTCCGGGATCGGCGATTTCCGCTACATCCTCAAATGGAACGAGTACAATTCTCCCCTGAAGCGCAACGTAACGATCGACGACGTGGGCGGGGCGGCGCTCTTCCTGCTCTCCGAGCTCGGCGCCGGAACCACCGGCGAGGTCCTGCACGTCGACTGCGGCTACCACGTGGTCGGGATGAAGGCGGTGGACGCACCCGACATCGCCACCGTCTAGACCGGGGTCTGGCGAGCCCCGTTCGGCCGTGCGATCGTCGCGTTGGAAGACCGAGGAACGGACGATGACCGCCGATTCGACCGCGGCAGCCCCGACCGGAGACGAGCCGCTCGAGGCCGCCGAGGACTTCGTCCCGATGGCCGACCTCTCCCCGAGGGTCGCGGGGCTTCCCATGATCGTCCGGGTCTCGCAACGCGGTGGGGCGCGCCACGACGCGTGTGTGAGAGTTTCGCTCGAACACGGTCATCGGATGCGGGCGGACCGGACCTGTTCGGTCTCTGTTCAACAGACGGTCCAGATCGTGGCCGGCGCCGGCCTTTCGGGCGAGGATCTCGCGCCCGTGCGGGCCTGGATCGGGCGCAGCCGCCGAGTTTCGCTGGACCACTGGGACGGGCGGATCGCAGCCGACGCGCTGCTCGAGCGCCTCGCGAAGATCTGATGGCAGGATCCTCCTTCGGCGAGCTTTTCCGCTTCACGACATGGGGCGAGAGCCACGGGCCGGCGATCGGCGTGGTGGTCGACGGCGTGCCCGCCCGCCTGCCGCTCTCGGAGGCCGACATCCAGCGCTGGCTCGACCGGCGGCGCCCCGGCCAGTCGGCCTTCACGACCCGCCGGCAGGAGCCCGACCGGGTCGAGAT
Source organism: Geminicoccaceae bacterium (assembly GCA_036759485.1). Taxonomy (GTDB): domain Bacteria; phylum Pseudomonadota; class Alphaproteobacteria; order Geminicoccales; family Geminicoccaceae; genus JANXAZ01. Next base: position 3,459 of record DAIOUO010000041.1, read on the forward strand.
CCTCTCGGGCGTGTTCGAGGGGCTCACGACCGGCACGCCCGTGAGCCTCCTGATCCGCAACCTCGACCAGCGCTCGAAGGACTATGCCGAACTCGCGGAGACCTATCGACCCGGCCACGCCGACTTCACCTACGACGTGAAGTACGGCATCCGCGACCATCGGGGCGGAGGGCGGGCCTCGGCACGCGAGACCGCCTGCCGGGTCGCGGCCGGGGCGATCGCCCGGCTGATCCTCGGGCCCTCGGTCACGATCCGGGGCTACATGGTCCAGATGGGGGCGGATCGGATCGACCCAGCCCGCTTCGACCCCGCCGAGATCGAGCGCAACCCCTTCTGGTGCCCGGATGCGGAGGCGGCGGCGCGCTGGGAGGAGCAGCTCCTTTCGATCCGCAAGGCGGGCTCCTCGGTCGGCGCGGTGATCGAGGTGGTCGCGAAAGGCGTGCCGGCGGGCTTGGGGGAGCCGGTCTACGACAAGCTCGACGCCGATCTCGCCAAGGCGATGATGAGCATCAACGCCGTCAAGGGTGTCGAGATCGGCGCCGGCTTCGCGGCGGCGGCGCTGCGGGGCGAGGAGAACGCGGACGAGATCCGCATGGGCAACGAGGGTCCGCGTTTCCTCTCGAACCATGCGGGCGGCATACTCGGGGGCATATCGACCGGGCAGGACATCGTCGTCCGCTTCGCGGTCAAGCCCACCTCCTCGATCCTGATCCCGCGCCGGACGATCACCCGTGACGGGCGGGAGACCGAGATCGTGACGAAGGGCCGCCACGATCCCTGTGTGGGGATCCGCGCCGTGCCGGTGGGCGAAGCCATGATGGCCTGCGTGCTCGCCGACCATCTGCTGCGTCATCGCGGGGTCTACGGCGGCAGCTGAACCGCCTTTGCCCTTCGCGGCGACGGTTGCCGGCCTTCTCCTCGCCGACCGGGCTCGTGTTCGCGGCAGCGTGCGAGGCGCCGCTCGAGGGCGTTCTCCGCCGCAGGAGCTCGCCGGGTGCAAGACTTCGTTAATTCGCGGCTGTTAGGAGTGCGCCCGTTCGAACGGGAGATTCGACGTCATGCTCGCGAACGTCCGGATCGGTGCTCGGCTCGGTTTCGGTAGCCTGGTCGTCGTGGCGGTCATCGTCGCTCTCGGGATCGTCGTCCGCCAGAACGTGCTCGTCTTGGCCGACAGTATCGGGAGAACGGAGAAGATCTTCGACATCTACGCCAACGTGACCGAGGCGTTGATTCGAATCGAGGCCTTCGATGCGGACGTCGAGCGTTACTTCGACAAACCGAACAACGACGAGAAAACGCGACTCGAAGAGTCGCTTGCCAGCATCGATCGCGCCGTTCACGCGGTAATCGCCGCGGATATGAAGGTTATCCAAAGCGCAGACGCCGTCGTCCACCGCATGATCGACAAATTTCGTGATTTCGCGGATCAAACTATCGCAGCTGCACAACTGAAGCAACGATTGCGTGATCTGGGTATCGAACATCGGCGAGGTATCGGACGCCTGGTCGCCATGCTGGAGGACCGTGGTGCGACCGCGGATGCCTACTGGGCGTTGCGCGCATCCGATTCGTTCCTGACCGCCCGCCTTCGCGTCGACCGGTTCGTTCAAGGCGAGCCGGTGGCCGAGCTGGAAAGCGCACTGCCGGCACTCGAGGCCACGCGGGCCGCCTTGCGGCGCCTCGCCGCAGCGGGCCTGTCCGGGGAGGAGGTCGACCTTCTCGAGCGCTCTCGCAACGGGGTCGAGGCCTATGTCGAGACCCTCGGGCAGATCCGCGAGACGATCCTCGCTCAACGCCAACTCGAGGAATGGCTCCGAGGGCAAGTCGGCATCGCTCGCGACCTCGTCGCCGACGTTCTGCACGAAGCGAACCGAGATCGCGAGACGGTCATCGCCGAGGAGAATGCGATCGGGCAAAAGATTCTATCCTCGCTCTTGTGGTTCAACCTCGGAGCGATCCTGTTGGCGATACTCGTCGCGGTCGTTCTCTGGCGCAGCATCGCCCTTCCCCTGCAACGGTTCACCCGTGCGACGCAGCGGCTGGCCCAGGGTGATCTCGAAGTCGAGATCTTCGATCGCCGCGGCCGCAACGAATTGGCGGCTCTCGGCCGCGCGCTCGAGGAGTTCCGCAAGGGCTTGCGGGCGGCGCGCGAAGCCGGTGCCGAGGCGGAAGCGCTGCGTGCCGCCCGGATCGCGCAACAGGAACAGGAGGCCGCCCGGCAAGCGCGCGTCGTGCGCGATCTCGAAGCGGGGTTGCTCCGCCTCGCCGAAGGCGATTTCACGCAGAAGATCGCCAGTCCGGCGAACGATCCGTTCCCGAGCGAGTACGAGGCGCTGCGAACGGCCTACAACGATACGGTGGACCGGCTCGCCAGGACGGTCACCCGGATTTGGGAACTCGCCGAATCGGTTCGCAACGGCGCGAGCGAAATCGCCCAGACCGCGTCGGATCTCTCCGCGCGGGCCGAGACCCAGGCGGCGACGCTCGAGCAGTCGGCGGCGGCACTCAACGAGCTGACCGAGAGCGTGCGCGCGACGTCCGAGCGGGCGACCGCGGCCGACAAGGCGACCCAGGCCAACTACAACGAAGCGAAAGCGGGCGAGGCCGTGGTTCGCGAGGCGATCGCCGCGATGGGGGCGATCGAGCGGAGCTCGGAGCAGGTCCAGCGGATCATCGGCGCGATCGACGACATCGCTTTCCAGACCAATCTCCTCGCACTCAACGCCGGGGTCGAGGCGGCCCGGGCGGGCGTGGCCGGCCGCGGCTTCGCGGTGGTCGCCTCGGAAGTGCGGGCGCTCGCGCAAAGGGCTTCCAATTCCGCGCGCGAGATCCGCGCCCTGTTGTCCGACAGCCGGACCCAGGTGGAGACGGGGGCCGCCCTGGTGGCTCGAACCGGCGAGAGCCTCGAGCGGATCCTCCAACAGGCGAGCGAGGTGTCGCGTCTCATGGCGGAGATCGCCGCCGCGACCAACGAGCAGTCGGCCGGCCTGTCGGAGATCAACGGTGGCATCGGCCAGCTCGATCGGGTCACCCAGGAGAACGCCGCCGCCGCCGAGGAGGCTCGGGCCGCGGCTTCCGCCTTGAACGACCAGGCGGACGGTCTGCGCGAACTCCTCGTGGGGTTCAAGACGGGCTCGAGGGAGGATGCGGCCGAGTCGCTCGCCCCACTCGACACCGCGCGGACGCGGTCGACCGGTCGTGGCGGAACTGCGGGAAAGGGCGCGATGGCGTCCCGACCGAGCGCCGTAGTCACCCCGATCGATGTCGCCCGGCCCCAAAGCAAGCGCCCCCCGCTTCGTGCAGCGAAGGAGGTGGCAGCGAACGTTTGGCAGGAGTTCTGAAGCTCGCCGACCCTACGCCCGGAGCGACACGAAAGCGGCTCGTTTCGCGGGGAGCGCCGGCTCTTCTCGGAGGGGCGGCGCCGACATCGCCCGCGTCGCCGAGGGCCGTGCCGCCGCGACCGATCGACCGGCCCCGGGATCGGGTGCGCACCCCGCCCCTGCGAGAGCCGAGGACCGTGGTGCGGTGAACCGGGGCGAGCGGAGCGGGCACGCGCCCTCGAAACGCGCCGGGGCCGCGCTCGGCGCGACCCGTCCATCGGGCAGGCTCGAAACGCGCCCCGCCATTGCGGTCACCGCTCGCATCCCGATCGAAGGATCACCTTCCTTACTCGCGTCGGCACGGGCGCAGCCGGCGCCGAGCCGCCGTTCGCCGCCCGAGAACGGAGCCGGACCGTGGCGGGTTCGTGTGCCTGCCCTGTCGATCCGCGCTCTTCGATGCGCCTCCTCGGTGACCCCGGACGGATCGGCCGCCGGGATGGCGGCCGAGCTCGGCGCCGCGCTCGCCCGGAGCGCCGTCGCCGCCGGATGTCCGCCCTGCGGCGCCGTGCCGGCCGCCTTCCGGCCGTCTGAGGTGGGCCTCGGCGAGGGTAGCGGCGGATAGCGGCGGATCGCCGCACCGGCCGGCGGCCCGGGCACTCGCCGTCCGAGAGAAGCGAGCGAGATGCCGACCGTGGCTCGGCCCCCTCCTCGCCCCTGTCACCGGCACGGCGATCGCAGCCTGCCGACTGCCCAGCGTTGAGCCTTCTTTAAACGTTCGGGTGCCAAGCTCGTCGCGTCATTCGAGGACCTACGAGCGAACGGGCGAATACCGTGTCGAGTGCGTCGCGAGAAGGAACGGCTCGGGTCCCCGCCGGATGTCTCGTTCTGGCCGATCCTCACCCGGGTCGTCGGGCCAGGATTCGTGTGGCGGCCGGAGCGGGGACGATCTGCGAGGTGAACAACCTTTCGCGGGCCTTCAATGCAGTGGAAGAGATCGAGCCGGACACCATCGCGATCGCGGCCGAACTCACGGGCGAGTCGGGGATCGCGATGTTCGCCGATCTCGTCGAGGCACTCGGCGTGCGCTGCCTGGTGTACGGCGACCCGGCGCTCTACCGCGTGCCGCCGGACCTGGTCCGCGTCATGCCTTTCGTCCCGTTCGACAACGCGTCGTCGCCCGAAGAGCTCCTGGCCTATCTCTTCGGTCTCAAGCGACCGCCGATCCGCACCGCCGCTCCGGTACCGCGCGGCCCCGACCTGGTCCTGATCGGCGCCTCGACGGGAGGCATCGCAGCGATCGAGACGATCCTCGCGGCCTTCCCGCCGGACTGTCCGCCCACCCTGATCGTCCAGCACATCCGTCCCGGCTTCATCGAGAGCACGGTGAACCGGCTCGAACGCAGTTGCCGTCCGCGGATCGTGGTACCGAAGGAGGGCGAGCCTGTCTCCCGTGGCTATGTCTACGTCGCCGCCGATCCGGAGCGACACCTCGTTCTGGCCGGCCGCGATCGACCGCGCTGCAGACTCGTGGCTCAGCCGCCCCGAAACGGCCATCGGCCTTCCGTCGACTGCCTGTTCCACTCGGCCGTGCCCTATGCGCCGGTCACGGCGGCCGCCTTGCTGACCGGGATGGGCGCCGACGGGGCCGCGGGGATGAAGGCGCTGCGCGATGCGGGGGCTTTCACGGTCGCGCAGGATCGGGCGACCAGCGTGGTTTGGGGCATGCCTCGCGTTGCGACCGAGGCGGGTGCTGCGCTCGCCGTGCTTCCCGTGGACCGAATCGGGGAAGCGCTGCTCACCGCGCGGACGACGCGTTGGAACCGAACCCTGTTCGGCCGAGAGGGTGGCTCATGACGGACTGGAGCCGTAACGTGATCCACGTTGTTCAGGGTCAGTGCGTGGTCTCGAACGACCCGGACGTCGTCCTCCTGACGGTCCTCGGGTCCTGCGTCGCCGCCTGTTTGTTCGATCCCGTGCGACGGGTCGGGGGGATGAATCACTTTCTCCTGCCCGAAGGCAAAGATCCCGGGGACATCCGACACGCCTCCGCGGCGATGGAGCGATTGGTCGACAGCCTGCTCGAGAAGGGGGCGGTCCGTCGCGACCTGCGCGCCAAGCTCTTCGGTGGAGCCCGTATCGTTCCCGGCCTCCCGGACATCGGCGGGCGCAACGGGACCGCCGCTCTCGAATTCCTCGAGAGCGAAGGTATTCCCTGCACGGCCTCCCATCTGGGCGGCAACCGTGCCCGCCAGATCCGGTTCTGGCCGACGACCGGCAGGGTCGAGATGCTGCTGCTCGACGAGGCCGAGCCCCCGGTCGAGCCGCCGCGGCGACCCGCTCCGGCGAGCGGCGGCGTCGAGTCCCTCTGCCTCTCGTCCTCCCGCGGCTGAGTTCCGCCTGCGGCGAAGGCCGGCTCGTCGTCGCCGACGATCCTTCCCGCATCTCGGAGCGCGGTCGAGCGCCGTAGCGTTCGCCGGACGCTCGTCGACGGCTCCGCTCGCGGCGTCACCGGCGGGTAGGGCGGAGGTGTCCGTACCCATGCTCGCGAAGGCGAGCCGCGGAGCCCCACCGCCGCCGGCGCCCGGCAACGTCTCTTCTACGCGATCGCAGCCTCCGGTTGGACTGTCCGATCGCCTTTCGCGCCGCGTTGCGCTCGCCTCGCCGGGGAGGCGGCAGCACTCGGCGGAACAGCGCTCGGGAACGCGGCGGCAGAGCGCGACCCGCACGCCTGGCGAAAGGGCGCGCAGCGGGGCGAAGCCGTGCGCCCGGCCGGCGCTGCGTCTCCGTCTTCGCGCCGGCCGGCAGGCCTCACGAGACACACCGTGTTCGGCCCGCCTGCCGTCGCCCAGGTCACACCCGACGCCGGCCCGCGTTCCGCTAACCGATCATTAAAAGTTGTCGGGCATAGAAGCCCCGTCCGAGGGGCGTCGTCCTCTCCGGGACACCGAGGAGCCCACCATCCAACCGACGTCGCGGGGCGCTCCGATACCGGGACAGCGCACGCTCCGCCGACGCCGATGGGAGGTCCGAGGATGAAGCAGGGGCGCCCCCGTCGCCAGCCCGGAACGAAGCGGGACCGGGCGTTTTCCGGGTCGGCCGAGACCGGATCCGACCTGGTCGTGAACTTGCCTCGCCGCCTCGACGTACGCGCCGTTGCTGCGCTGCGTGACCAGTTGCTCGGCCGACGAGGCAACGATCTCGTCATCGATGCGGCCGAGGTCGAAGTGGTGAGTGCTCTCGCTCTCGAGGTCATCGTGTCGGCGGCTCGGCAGTGGTCGGCCGACGGTCGACAAATCGCGCTTCGTAATCCGTCCGTTGCCTTCGCGCGCGCGTGCAATCATCTCGGGCTCGCCCCGGCAGCCCCCTGGAGAACGGAACCGGTCGAGCTTCCTCGATTGATGCCTAACGGCGAAGAGGGCTTCCCGGTATGAGACCTCGGGTATTGGCAGTCGACGATTCGGCGACCATGCGACGGTTGATCGAGTCCACCCTGTCGCCACGCGGCTTCGACGTTTTTCTTGCCGAGGACGGTGTAGAAGGGCTGGCCCGCCTCGCCGCGGTCGATCCGCACGTGGTCATCACGGATATCAACATGCCGCGGCTCGACGGTTTCGGGGTCATCGCAGGCGTACGGCAAAGTCCCACGCACGGGGGTATTCCCGTTCTCGTCCTCACGACGGAGACCGGAGCCGACCTCAAGGCACGGGCGCGCGAGGCTGGCGCCACCGGTTGGCTCGTGAAGCCGTTCGAGGACGATCGTCTCGTGAACGTGCTGCGCCGTGTGCTCGCGATTTGAATTCCAATGGAGCTGGCGATGGCTGGGCTCGACGAGTTACGAATAACCTTCTTCCAGGAATGCGAGGATCTCCTCGAGCAGCTGGGTGAAGGGCTCCGCTCTCTTCGTGGCGCCAACGGCCTGCCGGACATCGAGATCTTGCACTCGATATTCCGTTCCGTTCACTCCATCAAGGGAGGTGCCGGAGCCTTCGGCCTCGCTGAACTCGTCGAATTCGCACACATTTTCGAGACGGTTCTCGATCATCTTCGATCCGGAAGACTGACTTTGAGCGAATCGCTCCTCGCACTGTTGTTGCGGGCGGGCGATTTCCTGAACGACCTCGTGGCCTGCGCGCGAGACGGGCTACCCGGCGACGGCGACCGCAGGCATGCGCTCATGAGTGATCTGGGCGAGGTAGCGGGGACCGTCGCGGGCGGCGCCGAGAAGGAGGCGGAGCCCATCGACTTCGTTCCGGTCGCCATCGAGCTTCCGGCCATCGAGGCCGACGCACCGCGGGTCGAAATCGGAGCCGACGCCGGGCCTCGATCCTCCCTCCTCGAGACCTTCGAGATCGAATTCACCCCCCTCGGTGCCATGTACGGCACCGGTAACGAGCCGGCGCCCATCATCCGCTCGCTGCGTCGTCTCGGGTCGCTGACCGTCGAGGCGGACCTGTCACGGGTCAGGCCTCTCGAGGAGTTCGAGCTTTCGCACCCGCAGGCTTCTTGGCGGATCCGGATCGAAACGGACGCGCGGCGCCAAGAGATCGATGCGGTTTTCGAGTTCGTCGAGGACCTCGCCCGCATCGCGATCCGAAGACCAGCCGTTGCGGTCGGTGAAACGAGAGCGAGCGTCCTTCCGCGATCCCGCGGACCCGAGCCGGCGATCGCCGATCCCGAGCAATCGACGGGTGCAGCGATCGAGGCACCAACGGCGACATCGGATGCGCCTGACATCGGCGGGAGAAGCGGGGGCGGGCCCTCGCTCGCGCCGGTCACCGCTGCAGGAGGATCGAGTGCCTCGAATGCCGGGTCGAACTCGCCCGGTGCAGCCTCATCCGCGACGATCCGCGTGAACCTCGATCGAGTCGATCGACTGATCAACCTGGTCGGGGAACTGGTGATCATGGAGGCCCGCCTTTCACAGCTCGTCGCGAAAGCCGGTCTCGCCGCCGACAGCGAGGTCGCGAGCGGGCTCGAAGGCATCAAGCAGCTGGCCTCCGAAGTCCAAGAGAGCGTGATGGCGATCCGGGCCCAACCGTTGAAGCCCGTCTTCCAACGCATGCATCGGATCGTTCGCGAGGCCGCGGAGGCCACGGGCAAGATCGTCACTCTCCACACGATGGGCGAGACCACCGAGGTCGACAAGACCGTCATCGAGCGATTGGTGGATCCGCTCACCCACATGATCCGAAACGCGGTCGATCACGGGATCGAACCGCCCGATCTACGCCTCGCCGCCGGCAAGCCTCGGGAAGGCAAGATCACTCTGTCGGCCGCCCATCGGTCCGGACGCGTCGTCATCGAGGTCGCCGACGACGGGGGCGGAATCGACCGGGCCAAGGTGAAGGCCGCCGCCGAGCGAAAAGGCCTCGTGCAGCCCGGCACGGCCATGTCGCCGAACGAGATCGACAATCTCCTTTTTCTGCCGGGATTCTCTTCCAAGAAGGAAGTCTCCGCGCTTTCCGGCCGTGGTGTGGGCTTGGACGTGGTCCGGCGCGAGATCCAGGCACTCGGCGGAAGAGTGGCGATCGATTCGGTCCCTGGTCGCGGAACGACGTTCATCGTCACACTGCCGCTCACCCTCGCGGTGTTGCAGGGCATGCTGGTGTCGATCAGGGGTGAAACCATGGTCCTGCCGCTCTCGGCGGTCGTGGAGACCCTGCATGCGACGAATGCCACGCTCTACACGGTCGGACGCCAGGCCCGCTTGGTGGCGAACCGTGGCGAACTCCTGCCGATCATCGATCTGGCCGAGGTCTTCGATCTGTCGGGAGACACGCGTACCGACGGACGCGGCGTGCTGATCGTCGTGGAATGCGATGGAGGTCGACGTGCCGCTCTCAAGGTCGATCACATCGAGGACCAACGCCAGGTCGTCATCAAGAGCATCGAAGAGAACTACGGAAACGTGTTCGGAGTCTCGGCGGCGACGATCCTCGGAAACGGACGGATCGCTCTCATCGTCGATCCGGACGAGATCATCTCGAGTGCCACGGCCGGGATACGGCGTCCTGCGCTGACGGAGGCTGTGTGACCATGACACCGGTGACCATGTCGACTCAGCTCGGTCGCAGAGAGGTCGTCGCATTCCGGCTCGCCGACCAGGATTTCTGCATCGACATCGAGCACGTCCGGGAAATCCGCGGATGGACGCCGGCAACGAAACTCCCCCACGCGCCGAGTTACGTGGCAGGCGTCATCAACCTGCGAGGATCCGTGATAGCCGTCGTCGACCTCGCGGATCGCTTGGGGCTGGGCGCCACCACACCCACCGACCGGCACGTCATCGTCATCGTGACCCTCGGGCGGCAAACCGTAGGGCTGCTGGCCGACTTCGTCTCCGACATCCTCACCGTCGGTGAAGAGGCGACCAAGGCCGTTCCGGAACTCGGCGCGGAGCCGACCAGAGAGTTCATCGTCAACATCATCACGCTCGAGGACGGGCGCATGCTTCGGAAGATCGACCTTTCGCGCATTCTCCCGAAGCTCGCCCGATCGAGCACGCCGGAAGCCGGGGCCGTGGCCGCATGACCGTTCGACGGTCCCCCCGTCGGTCGACTTCCGAACGTGACGGGACCGGTCGCGTGGCCTTCGATCACGAGTCCAAAGGCTCCATGACATCGCGTGGCGACTCTTGGCCTGGACTCAGCGACGACGTCTTCCGTCGGCTCGTGCGGCTGATCCGGGAGGAAACCGGTATCGCTCTCCAGCCATCCAAGCGAAACATGCTGGTGTCGCGATTGAGTCGTCGTCTTCGTGCACTCGGACTGGACGATTTTTCCCAGTATTGTCGTCTATTGGAAAGTGACGGAGGAATGGCGGAGCGACGAGCCTTGATATCCGCGATAACGACCAATGTGACGAGCTTCTTTCGCGAGCCGCACCACTTCGAAGCGCTGTCTCGAATCGTGCCCGAATTGGCCTTGCGTGCACGGGCCGGAGGACGGGTTCGCATCTGGTCGGCGGCGTGTGCGACCGGCCAAGAGCCGTACAGCATCGCCGTGACGATCCTGGCTCGATGGCCGGATGCGGTGCGATTCGACGTTCGCATCTTGGCGACGGACATCGATCCCGAGGCGGTGGAAACCGCACGCCGCGGTGTGTACCCCGAAAGCCTCGTCACGGACGTACCCGAGGCGCTGCGCCGTCAGCTGGTGCCCGGTCCCACGCCGGGAACGGTGGCGGTCGGCGAACTGCCACGCGAGCTGCTGCGGTTCGAGGAGCTCAACCTTCTGGGGCCTTGGCCCTTTCGAGGTCTCTTCGACGTGATCTTCTGCAGAAACGTGGTCATTTACTTCGACGCGGCTACCCGATCCAGGCTCTGGGCGCGCCTCGCCGAGCGTCTCGTTCCGGGTGGCTTGCTCTTCGTGGGCCACTCGGAGACGATCGAGAGAGCGGCGCGTATCGGGCTCGTGCCCGTCGGCATCACCCAATATCGGCGAGATCCAGATAGGCCGGTCTCGGCTGCCGGACCGATCGGCGACAACAAGTCGGCAAACCCTGACGCGACCTGACGGAGAACGGCTATGGCACTCAAGAACTCCCTCCACGTAATGGTCGTGGACGATATGGCCGTCAGTAGAGGTCTCATAACACAGGCTCTCGAGGAAATAGGAATACACAATATACAATACGAGCGCGACGGCGCAGCGGCTCTGCGCCGATTGGCAGCGAATCCCGTCCACCTCGTGATCGCCGATTACAACATGCCGGGAATGGACGGGCTGAGTCTCCTCCACGGATTGAGGGCGAACCGGTCGACCCAACGCATCGGTTTCATCCTCGTCACGGGCAAGCCCGACCGCGACGTGCTCGCTCGCGGTCAGCAATTGGGCATGAACAATTACTTGGCCAAACCCTTTTCGGTCCAGGCGATGCGCACCTGCATCGAGAAGGTGGTGGGGCCGCTCGGATGAAGGGACGGCCGCCGGCGAAGAACGGCGCGCCTACCTTCGACCCGGGAGACCCTGCGGGCGGATGCGGAGCGGACGAGCCGGAACTCGTGACGGGTCCGGGAGCCACTCGATCGCCGACCGGGACGACGGCCGTCGCGCGCGACAGGCCGCAGCGATCTCGATCCTCGGGCGAAGGCACGACGGCGGAGCGAGCGTGAGGAGCAGGATCGTGCGAGATCTCCGCCCGGCAGCGGATCCGACCGCAGGCGCGGTTCCCGACGCCCCCGAAGGCCTCTGGGAAGAGATCTCCTGCGTCCACGGACCGGAGGAGCCGATCGAGGGGACTTTTTCGGCATGCAGGCTGCTCGTGGCCTGTGCCGCCGAGGCTCGGCGGCTCGTGGTCGAGGTATCGGCGCTCGATTCGACCGTGGCCGAAGCGCTTTCCGACTCCGCCCGTTCCAACGCCACCGCCTCGCTCGCGGCACTCCTCGCGAGATCGCTGCAAGGTCTCGACCGGTTGTGTCAGGAAATCGACGGTTTGGCGCAGGTCCTTGCCCTGCTGGCCGACAGCGTTCCTCGTGGAGGAACCGTCTCGGGTGAGGATTTGCTCGCCGCCGTGAGGTTGGGCGCGCAACGCCGCCGTCTGCTCGGCGAAGGTGCGGGCGACCGCGACCGTTGAAGGCCGTCGGTCCGGTCGTCGCCGAGGGGCTCCGACGACGACCCGCGCGCCGGCACGGGAGGGTCGGCCGGCCCCGGGGGTCGCCGCTCCCGAAACGATGGAACCGGCGGAGGCGGGCACGATCGCCGGCGGGGCTGGGGTCGGCCGTCGAGGCGAAAGAGGCCGAGGAGCACATCGTGGCCGAGGCCGGCGATGCTTTCCGGCGTCGTCGGGCGCGCGCACTGGACGGGCCACTCCTCCTTCCGCTCGCCCTGGGGGCGGCGGCCGAGCGGGCCCTGTTGGCGAGCGGCCGGCTGGTG
>DAIOUO010000042.1:0-15427 GCA_036759485.1 Geminicoccaceae bacterium
CCTCGCCGGTCCTTCTTGTCGAGCACCGCACCCGCCACGCCGCCGATCACGGCACCGGTGGCGGCGCCGATCACGGTCTTGTCGTACTCGCCCACGGTCCGCTCGGTCCCGGCACAGCCGGCGAGGGCGAGCAGCGCGGCGAACGGCAGGGCGAAGCGGGACGAGGCGGTCATCGCATCTCGGTTTGCATCACTTGGTCCGACGAGATAAGTGGCGCATTGGGCACCTCCTGTCACCGGCAAGCGCATTTCACCGATCGTTCGTTGATGCTGGTCGCGTTGGGTAACCTTGCGCCCCACTACGATACCTGCTATACTTCCTCCTCCATGGTAATTCCTCAAAAGCATCAATTGCTTTTTGATTTCAGCGTAATCGTACGCAATCTGATAACATAATATTTTGGTGAATTTGGCCTGTATTTCTTTGATTTACCTGAAACATATTAAATTCCACGCCGCGAGTTCCCTTGGTTACGACAGACATTGTCCAGATCACACATTTTCGCCCCGCAACTCTCGGTACTTGCTTTTATTTCCTATCACCGATACACTCACCGCTTTGGCAATTTCACTAATGGAGATATTGGCCTGTGAAAATACAGATACGCCGATATGCGACCACTACTCCTAGGATCGCAGGCTGGCATCGTCGATTGAATGGGCGGCCTAAGATGCTTTTTTAGTATCGTATATTTGTCATTTTCTTTCACGCTCGCGATTGGCGTTCAGAGTTACATGTGGTGTTTGCGAACACAGCGCCTATTACACTTTTGATCCCAATCCATTTGAGAGAATGCAAGGACGCTTTTTTCGGAGGGTACAAAATTGGACGCGCTTTTTGAAAAAGAATTTGATCGGCAGCAGGCGCAAATACGTGATTTACCGTTGCCCTCTGGTAGCATATATTTGCAGCCGCGCGACGTTTTGAAAGCGCATTTCGAAATTGCATCTTACTTTTCTGCCATTGGCGAAGGCATCGGCGGACTTGGCGTTAAAGATCCTCGCCTTCTGGAATCTGCGGTCGCCCGTCAGGATACCAGTTTTGGAGGAGTATTTAAATGGAAGAGACATTTGGACATCATAAGCTCTCTTTTCTTCGGAATTATTAAGAACCATCCGTTTTATGACGCGAATAAACGGACGGCGTTGCTCTGCTGCCTTTACCAGCTCGAGCGGATTTCGCGCGTTCCCAAAGTTCGAGAGAAAGAACTGGAGGACTTTACTGTTGACGTAGCCGAAGATCAACTCGCAAAACATGATCGCGAGCGTTACTTTCACAAGCACCCGTGCGACATAGCATACGTTCTTGTGATCTCGGATTTTTTGCAGAAATCTACGAGAAAGGCGAAGGATGAACAAAGATTAATTACCTACAGACAGCTAAACACATTGCTCCATAAATACGGATTTGAGATTCGTGACAAGGGCGGGAATCACGCAGATGTAGTTCGGATCGCCGATGGCCAAAAGCTTCGCGGCATCGGCTTTCCGGGCATGAGCGTTGAAGTCAGCAGGGGAGATCTAAAAAGGATTCGTGATGCGACTGGCCTGACGAAAAGGTATGGAATAGACGACGCTGTTTTCTTCGAGGGCTTAGAAAATCATCAAGCTTTGATCGAGAAATATAACGTAGCATTAAGGAGTTTGGCCGGTAGATGATGAGCGAGGTAGTTAAATTTATGTACCGAGGATAAATTTTATTTGAAGCTCACGAGCAGACAAACTCCGGGCCACAAACACTTAAACCCACCCGCGTTGCCGTTGGGGCAACAACGATGGTTCCTCGGACATCGCACTCCCCCTTGCGTATATACCAAGCATGGCTGATTAACGAAAATCGCATAGTTTGAGGAGGCGACCGTGACCGAATCGACAAACGCTACAATGTTGCATCTCTCCCGCCGGCAGGCGCTCCTGGCCGCGGGCTTCGCCACGCTGGCACTGGCGGCGCCGCGTCCGGCCGGCGCCCGGGCGGGCTCGGGACCGGTGTTCGCGCTGCGCGGCGACGGCAAGGTCGTGGTGATCGACCCCGCGAGCGACACGATCCTCCGCACCCTCGAAACCGGCGGCAAGGGCGGCACGCTCGGCTCGCTCTCCAAGGACGGTCGCCTCCTCTTCGTCGCCAACAACGCCGCGGGCCAGCGGACCGTGACGGTGGTCGATGCCGAAAAGCTCGACGTCGCGGCCCAGTTCGAGACCGGCAACCGCCCCAAGCACCCGGTCCTCTCGCCGGACGGCCGGCTCCTGGCGCTCAACCATTCCGGGCTCGACGACGGCAGGCTCCGGATCGCCTTCCTCGACGCCGCGACCGGCAAGCCCGTCCGCACGGTCGAGCTTCCGGTCGAGAACACGGCCGGCCAGGGCGATGCCAGCATGCACGGCAGCTGGTCGCCGGACGGCGAGCTGTTCGCGATCGGCTCCTATTTCGACAACGCGATCTTCCTCCTCCGCCGCGACGGCTCCTTCACCAAGCTCGCCGCGAGCGGCAATCCGCATTATTTCGACTGGTACGGCCGCGAAATGTGGGTCGTGGTCGAGGCCCCCGAGCCCAAGGCCGAAGGAGCCGCGACCCAGATCCAGGTCTGGAACGTCGCGGATCCCGCATCGGCCAGGCTCGAGGCCACGCTCGTCATGGGCCGGACGGCCAAGGAGAGCGAGCTCCTCGACCGGATCGAGGGCCATCACGGCGTCTTCACTCAGGACGGCCGCCACTACGTCGTCTGCAACCGCGGCAGCGGCAAGGCGCTCGAGGGCACCTCGGTCGAGATCTGGGAGCGCGCGACGCGCCGCCGCCTCGCCGCCCTCGACTGCGGTGCGGCCGGTGTGGGCCACGCCTATCTGACCCCCGACGGCCGCTTCGCCGTGTTGACCCAGTACAACGACACCAAACTGCCGGTCCTCGACCTCGCCGCGATGAAGGTGGTGGCGACGATCGACGCCGGGCAGGGCGGGCATTTGGGCCACGCCGCCTTCGCCGCCGGCAAGATGTACGTCAACAACCGCAAGGCCGACGAGGTCCTGGTGATCGACCCGACGAGCTGGACGATCGCCAAGCGGATCGCGACCGCGGCCGGCGGCCAGGCGCAAGCCATGGTGCTCGCGGCACCCTACGGCGTCTTCGAGCGGGTGGTGAACCCGTATCTGGCGTGAGCGGCTCGGGCGGGGTGGCCGCCGCCCCGGACGCGCTCCTGCTCACCGGTCCCCTCGGCGCCGGCAAGACCACGTTCCTCGAGCGCTCGATCCTGCCGGCGCTCGCCGGTCGGCGGGTGGCGGTACTCCTCAACGACGCCGGTTCGATCCCGCTGGACGCGCTGCTGTTGGGCGAGACGCGCGTGCCCACCCTGGGGGTGGCGGGCGGCTGCTTCTGTTGTCACGCCGGCGGGCGCCTCCTCGACGCGCTCGCCGAGATCCGCGACCGGCTCGCCCCCGACATTCTCGTGGTCGAGGGCTCGGGGTTGAGCCCGCCGGGGCCGATCGCCGCCGGCCTCGAAGGCGAAGGCTACCGGTTCCTCGGGGCGATCGGGGTGGTCGCGGCCGCCCAGCTCGACCGGCTCGGGCGCGATCCCCTCCTGCGCGCCCAGCTCGCCGCGGGCGGGCTGATCGTCGTCACCGGCGCCGACCGGCTCGATCGTGCGGGCTTCGAGGCGGCGCGCCGGGCGCTCGCGGACCTCGCGCGGGGGCCGATCCTGCCGGCTTTCGAAGGGCGGGTACGCGGTCCCCTCGCCGTCCTCCTCGAGCCGGGTCTCGGCGCGCCGCCGACGGGCGACGGCCGGCTGCACGCGGCGGTGCGCACGCTCCGGCTGGTACCGCCCGGCCTGCCGCGACGCGCCGAGCTGCTGGCCTGGCTCGCCGCCGCCCCGCCCGGCGTGCTCCGCGTCAAGGGTCTGGTCCAGTGCGCCGAACACCTCGCGGTCGCGGCGGTGAACCATGCGCTGGGCGAGAGCGATCTGCGCCCGTTGAGCGGGTCCGCGGAGCCGGCGGGCCTCTGGATCGTCCACGAGGGTGAGGCGCCGGGGGCCTGGCTCGACGCACTCCCGACCGGGCTCGACCCGATCGACTGGGCGGCACTCGACGAGGTCCTCGTCCCGCTCGGCGACGCCGATGCCCGCGATGGTGCCGCCTTCGTGGACGGCAGCCGGGCGGCGGCCCTCGACGCCGCCGAGGCCTTCCTCGACCGGCTCGCCGGAGCCGAGCGGCCGCTCCTCGTGACGACGCCGCTCGGGGAGCCGACGATCTCGGCGCGCTGGTCGCCCGCGGTGGCGAACACGCTGGTACTTGCGGAGGCGCGCGCGGAGGCGATCGACACCGCGCTCGCCGCGCTCGACGGCGACCTCCTGCTTCTCGCGGGCCTGCCCGATGCGGTCGCCGAGCGTATCGCCCGGCTCCGCCCCGACTCGCCCGCACTCCATCTCGCCCGGCGCTTCGCGCTTCCTTCGGTTTCGGTGTCGCTGCGGATCGAGGGTGCGCTCGAAGGGCGGCTCGCCGAGGCGGCGGCCGCCGAGCGCCCCGGCCGCAATCACCCCTCCACGTCCGGCTCCGGCCAGACGTCACCCACGATTTCTTCGGAGCTCCAGGGGCAGCGCGCCGGCAGCCGCGGCGCGGCCTCGACCTCGCCATAGGCTGCGAGTTCGCGGCGAGCCTGCAGCGCCGCCCGCTCGTGAACGGGCGCGAGCTCGCGGCGCAAATGCCGCTCGAGCGTCGGTGCGAGCTTGTCGGCGAGTTCGGCGCGCGCATCCGCCACGCTCGAGACCCGGCCGGGGCGCGGCGCTCGCGCGGGCGAGAAGCGCAGCTTCAGGAGATTGACCATGGTCCGCCGCGGCTGCGAGCGGACCGTATCGCGCTCGCTCTTGCCGAAATCGTCCACCTCCTCGATCAGGTGCGGCAGATCGAGCTCGAGGTTCGGATGGGTGGCGGCGAGCTTCTCGAGCGCGCGGACCTGGGCCCGGGTCCTGGCGTAGAAATCGCGCTCGTAGAGTTCGGCGACGGTCGTTCCGGGCTCGCCGGTGGAAGGTTTGCGGGTCGCCAGCTGTGGGTTCCTATTCCGCGGCCTTGGCGAGGCGTTGTGGGTTGCGCGGGTCCTCGGCCCAGGTCGTGTAGGGCAGGCCGGTGTCGATCTCGACCATCGTGATGCAGCCCTCGACCGGGCAGACATGGGCGCAGAGATTGCAGCCCACGCACTCTTCCTCGATCACTTCGTAGCGCCGCTCGCCGTTCGCTTTGATCGCCCGGATCGACTGGTGCGAGGTGTCCTCGCAGGCGATGTGGCAGAGGCCACACTTGATGCACTTGTTCTGGTCGATCCGCGCCTTGACGACATAGTTCATGTCGAGCCGGCCCCAATCGACGTAGTTGGGGACGGCCCGGCCGCGGAAATCGTCGAGCGTCCGGTAGCCCTTGGCGTCCATCCAGTTGGAGAGGCCCGAGACCATGTCCTCGACGATCTTGAAGCCGTAGTGCATGGCGGCGGTGCAGACCTGCACCGAGCCCGCGCCCATCGCCACGAACTCGGCCGCGTCGCGCCAGGTCTCGATGCCGCCGATCCCCGAGATCGGCAGGCCCCGGCATTCGGGATCGCGGGCGATCTCGCCCACCATGCAGAGCGCGATCGGCTTGACGGCCGGCCCGCAATAGCCGCCGTGCGCGCCTTTGCCGTGGACCGAGGGCAAAGGCGCCATGGTGTCGAGATCCACCCCCATCACCGAATTGATCGTGTTGATCAGCGAGACCGCGTCCGCCCCCCCGGCCTTGGCGGCGCGCGCCGGAGCCAGGATGTTGGTGACGTTGGGGGTGAGCTTGACGAACACCGGCATCCGGGTCGCGGCCTTGCACCAGCGCACCACCATCTCGATGTACTCGGGAACCTGCCCCACGGCCGAGCCCATGCCGCGCTCGCTCATGCCGTGCGGGCAGCCGAAATTGAGCTCGACCCCGTCGGCCTCGGTCTCCTCGACCTTCTTCAAGATGCGCTTCCAAGAATCCTCGGTGCAGGGGACCATGAGCGAGACGAGGAGCGCCCGGTCCGGCCAGTCGCGCTTGACCTTCTTGATCTCCTGCAGGTTCACCTCCAACGGACGGTCGGAGATGAGCTCGATGTTGTTGAAGCCCATCATCCGATAGCCGCGATAGTGGAGGGCGCCGTAGCGCGAGGAGGTGTTCACGACCGGGGGGTCCTCGCCGAGCGTCTTCCACACGACCCCGCCCCAGCCCGCTTTGAACGCGCGGACGACGTTGTATTCCTTGTCGGTCGGCGGAGCGGAGGCGAGCCAGAACGGGTTCGGCGCCTTCACGCCCGCGATCTCGCAGCGCAGATCGGCCATCCTCGCTCTCCTTCCCCGCCCCGCGCCCGCGCCCGGGTGCTCCTGCTCACTCGCCCATGAGATAGCGGTGGATCGAGGCGGCGGCGAGCTTGCCGTCCTCGACCGCGGCGACCGTCAGATCGACGCTCGAGGCGATGCAGTCGCCACCTGCCCAGACCCGGTCGAGGGTCGTGCGTCGCTCCGCATCGACCACGATCTTGCCGTTTTCGACCTCGAGGAGCTCGGCCCCACCGTTGAAGGCGCCCGGCACGAGCTTCTGGCCGATCGCCTTGAAGAGCTGGTCCGCCTCGAGCGTGAAGCGCTCGCCGGTGCCTTCGAGCCGGCCCGCCCCGTCGAGGCGGGTCCGCTCGAAGGTGACGGCGCGCACGTGCCCGTCGCGGCCCTCGATCGCCACGGGCCGGGCCCAATGGCGCATCAGCACGCCGTTCGATTTGGCCCATTCCTGCTCGTGCGGCGTGGCCGACATCGCCTCGGGGCCGCGGCGGTAGACGATCGTCACCGTCTCCGCCCCGAGCCGCTTGCTCTGCACGGCGATGTCGACCGCCGTGTTGCCGCCCCCGATCACGACGACGTGGCGACCGATGGGCAGGGCCGCCAAGTCCTTGGTCTGCCGCAGCCGCTCGATATAGGCGACCGCGTCGATCACACCGTCGAGGCGCTCGCCCTCGAGGGCGAGCGTGTGCACGCCCTGCAGCCCGAGGCCCAGGAAGACGGCCGGGAAGTCGCGCCGCAGCTCGGCGAGCGTCACGTCGCGACCGAGCTCGATCCCGGTCCGGAGCTCGATCCCGCCGATCGCGAGGACGAAGTCGACCTCGCGCTGGGCGAAATCGTGCGCCATCTTGTAGGCGGCGATCCCGTATTCGTTGAGGCCGCCTGCCTTGGCGCGCTTTTCGAAGACCACCACCTCGTGGCCGAGCCGGGCGAGCGCGTGCGCGCAAGCGAGCCCTGCCGGGCCGGCGCCCACCACCGCGACCCGTTCGCCGGTCGGGGCGGCGCGTGTGAAGGGTTGGATGCCGCGCTCGAAGAGCCAGTCCACCGCGTAGCGCTGGAGCGCCCCGATCTCGACCGGCTTCTTGCCCTCGGCCAGGCGGACGCAGGCGCCCTCGCAGAGCACGTCGGTCGGGCAGACGCGGGCACAGGTGCCGCCCATGACGTTGGCCTCGAGGATGGTCTCGGCCGCCCCCTGGAGATTGCCGCTCTGGATGCCGCGGATGAACCGGGGGATGTCGATGCCGGTCGGGCAGGCCTCGATACACGGCGCATCGTAGCAGAAGAGGCAACGCGCCGCCTCGACCATGGCCTGCTGCGCCGAGAGGGGCGGATGGGCGTCGTCGAAGTTGCGCTCGTACTCGGCCGGCGAAAGCCTACCCGCGCGCACGTCCGGCCCGTCCGCCATGCCACCCTCCCGATCCCCCGGCTCGCGCCGCCGGTCACGGAGGGAGGCTAGAAGCGCTCGAGACGGCGGGTCAAGCCGGGCTCAGCGCCCGAGCAGGCGCGGCAGGCCCAGGGTGAGGAGCGGCAGCCCGAGGAGGAGCAGGATGCGCACCCCCTCCGCGGCCAGAAACGGCAGCACGCCCCGCACCGTCTCGCGCATCGGCACGTTCGGCGCGAGCGAGCCGATGATGAAGAGGTTGAGCCCGACGGGCGGCGTCACGAGCCCCAGCTCGACCACCACGAGTGCCAGGATCCCGAACCAGATCTTGAGCTCGTCCGTTTCGAGCCCGTACGCCGCAGCGGCCGCCGCCACGTCCTCGCCGCCGTTGAGCCCCACGAGCACCGGCCAGAAGAAGGGCAGGACGACGACGATCATCGAGAGGGATTCGAGAAAGCAGCCGAGCACGATCAGGAGCAGGAGCATCGCCGCGAGAACGAGCCAGGGATCGAGCCCCGAGGCCGCGGCCCAGCCGGCGAGGGCCGAGGGCAGCCCGGTCCTGGCGAAGAAGCCCTTGAGCACTTCGGCCGCGAAAAGGATGAAGTAGATCATCGAGGAGGTGACGGCCGTATCGAGCACCGCCCGGCCGATCTCGAGCCGGCCGAGCCCGCCCGTGCCCAGAACTCGCTGGAGAAGGCCGTACAGCAGGATCAGGCAGACGCCCACGCCGGCCGCGGGCGTCGGGGTGAAGAGCCCGATGCCGAGCCCGAGAACGATCGCGCCGAACAGGAGGAGCACGGGCAGGAGCCGCAACAACGCCGTGCGGCGCTCCTCGGGCGTCATCGCCGCGGCCACGGGCGCGAGGCCCGGGTCGCGGCGGACCTGGAGCGCGATCACGGCCAGGAACAGAGCGACCGCGAGGAGACCCGGCACGATCGCCGCCCGGAACATTTCGAGGATCGAGGCTTCGACGACGATCGCGTAGATGACGAGCGGCACCGAGGGTGGGATCAGGATCCCGAGCGTGCCGCCCGCAGCGAGCGTGCCGGTGGCGAGCCTCGGATGGTAGCCGAGCCGTGCGAGCTCCGGCAGCGCCACCTTGCCCATGGTCGAGGCGGTCGCGAGGGAGGAGCCGCACACCGCACCGAACCCGGCACAAGCGCCGATCGCCGCCATCGCCACCCCGCCGCGGCGCTGGCCGACCAGCGCCTGGATCCCGGCGAAGAGGTCGCGGGCGAGCCCGCCGTGGCTCGCGAGATAGCCCATCAGCACGAAGAGCGGCACGACCGAGAGGTCGTAAGAGGCGACCGTGCTCCAGAAGAGCGTCTTGAACTGCTTGAGATAGGGCTCGAAGCGCAGGAAGGGAGCGACGAGCGAGAGCACCCAGCTGCCGGCGATGCCGGTCACGAGCATCGCCACCGCCACCGGCAGGCGCAGGAGCAGCAGCACGACGAGCCCGGCGAGCGCGCCGAGACCGACGAGCTCGCGCTCGCTCAAAGGGGTCGCTCCGGCGAGAGGCGGCCGAGGGCGATCGCCGCCCAGAGGACGAGGGCCGCGAGCCCCGGCACGTAGAACGGCCATTCCGGCCAGCCGAGGACGCCGGCGACGAGCCCGTCGGCCCGCGTCTCCACCAGGCCCTGGGCCATCCAGAAGGCGAGGAAGAGGGCGATCGCCGCGCTGAGTGCGACGCCCGCCGTCTCGAGCGCCCGCTGCGCGCCCGACGGCAGCCGCTCGACCAGGAGGTCGACGGCGACGTGCCCTCGCCGCAGCTCGCACCAGGGGAAGAGCAGCGGCACCGCGGCACCGACCCCGAGCCGGACGAGGTCCTCGTAGCCGCGGACGATCCCGAGCCGCCCCGGGACCACGAGATCGGCGAGGTACAGCAGTACGTTGATACCGGTCACGGCGGCGATCGCGAGCAGGATGGTCCCGCCCGCGATCGCGGAAGCCGCGGCGAGGCGCTCCAGCATCGGGCCGAACGGCCTCGGGGGCTCAGCGGCTGTGGCGGGCGATCGCCTCGCGGGCGGCGGCGACCAGCGCCGCGCCGTCGACCCCCTTGCCGCGCACCTCGGCGACCCAGCGCTGGACCACCGCTTCGGCCTTCTCGTCGAAGGCTTTCTGGGCGGCTGCGTCGAGCGTGATCATCTGCCCGCCGGCCTTGGCGAGCGCCTCCATCCCGGGCTTCTCGACATCGTCCCAGACCTGGCCGATTTCGGCCGCGATCGCCTTGCCGGAATGGGCGTCGAGCACCGCCTTGAGGTCGGCCGGCAGCTTCTCGTAGCGCTGCTTGTTCATGGTGAAGATGAACACGGCCGTCCCGAACCGCTTGCCTTCGGCACCGACGGTCGCGAACTTGACGAGCTCCGGCACCTTCAAGGGTGTCGCCACCTCGAAGGGGATGAGCGTCGCATCGAGCGCGCCCTTGGAGAGCGCCTGCGGCAGCTCGGGCACCGGCATCGAGACGGGCTGGGCACCCCAGGCCTCGATGAGCATGGCACCGGTGCGCGACGGCACGCGGATCTTGAGCCCGGCGAGATCGGCGAGCCCGCGGACCGGCTTGCTCACCGAGAAGATCACCTGGCCCGCGTGGGCGTGGATCAGGAGCGGGTGGGTGTCGGCGAAATCGGCGCCGATCCGGTCCATGACGTCCTGGATGGCGAGCGTGGTCGCTCTGGCACTGCCGCGATGCACGCCCGGCAGCTCGAACACCTCCGAGCGCGGGAAAGCGCCGGGCGTGTAGCCACCCACCGTCCAGACGATGTCGGCCACCCCGTCGCGCGCCTGGGCGTAGAGCTCGGGCGGCTTGCCGCCCATCGACATGGACGGGAAGATCTCGATCTTGATGCGACCCTTGGAGGCCGCCTCGACCTTCTTGGCCCAGGGCTCGAAGAAGGACACCTGGGCGGGTGCTTTGGGCCCGAGGAAATGGTGCAGGGTCAAAGTGACCTCGGCCGCCCGCGCCGGTGCGGTGAGCGCGAACCCGCCGAGAGCGGCCACGAGCAGCATGCCGCGGCGGTCCATCCTGGCCTCCCGTTCTCGACCGTCGGCCGGGAGTGTGGCAGAAGCTCGCCACCCTCGCCAGAAGGGAGGCGCGCCTTGGCTGCGACGAGGCTCGAAACCGAGGTCGCGATCGTCGGTGCCGGGCCGGCCGGGCTCCTGCTCGGCCAATTGCTGCACCGGGCCGGCGTCGAGACCGTGATCCTCGAGCGCCGGCCGATGGCGCGCGTGCTCGCCCGGATCCGGGCGGGCGTGCTCGAGACCGGCACGGTGTGCCTGCTCGAGGAGGCGGGCGTGGCCGACCGCCTGCATCGCGAGGGACTCGTCCACCGCGGCATCGAGATCGCGGTCGCGGGCGAGCGGCGGCGGATCGACTTCGAGGCCCTGACCGGCCGGCACGTCGTCGTCTACGGCCAGACCGAGGTCACCAAAGACCTCGTGGCGGCGCGCACTGCGGCCGGCCTGCCGATCCTCGACGAGGCGCGCGAGGTGCTGCCCGTCGATCTCGAGAGCGAGCGCCCCCGGGTGCTGTTCCGTCGCGATGGCCGAGACCACGAGCTCGTCTGCCGGATCGTGGCCGGCTGCGACGGTTTCCACGGCGTGTGCCGCAGCCGCATCCCGGCCGAGCACCTGCGCACCTTCGAGCGCGTCTATCCCTTCGGTTGGCTCGGCATCCTCGCCCATGCCCGGCCGGTCTCGGAGGAGTTGATCTACGCCTTCTCCGAGCGCGGCTTCGCCCTCTTCTCGATGCGCTCGCCGACCGTCTCGCGGCTCTACGTCCAGTGCGACCCGAACGACCCGGTCGAGGCCTGGCCGGACGAGCGGGTCTACGAGGAGCTCGCGGCCCGGGTCGGGCCCGAGGTCGCGGCCCGACTCGAGCGCGCACCGTCGGTCGAGAAGAGTGTCACCCAGATGCGCAGCTTCGTGGCCGAGCCCATGCGCTGGGGCCGGCTCGCCCTCGCGGGCGACGCCGCCCACATCGTGCCGCCCACCGGCGCCAAGGGTCTCAACCTGGCGGCCGCCGATGTCGGCCTGCTCGCCCCCGCCCTCGTGGCGTTGCTCAAGGAGAACGACCCGCGCCCGCTCGACCGCTACTCCGAGACCGCCCTCGCCCGGGTCTGGAAGGCCGAGCGTTTCTCCTGGTGGATGACCTCGCTCCTCCACAAGTTCCCGGAGGGAGACCCGTTCCGCGACCGGCTGCAACGCGCCGAGCTCGATTATCTGTTCGAATCGAAGGCCCAGCAGACCGCGCTCGCCGAGCAGTATGTGGGCCTCCCGCTCGCCCGCGTCTGAGCGACCCGATCCCGGCCCGAACGAGCCCCGATGCGCCGGTTCCCGCCCGAGCGGATCGTCTGCCTCACCGAGGAGACGGTCGAGACCCTCTATCTCTTGGGCGAGGACGCTCGGATCGTGGGTGTCTCGGGCTATGCCGTGCGGCCGCCCCGGGTGCGCCAGGAAAAGCCGCGCGTTTCCGCCTTCACGAGCGCCAACCTCGACAAGATCCTCGCCCTAGAGCCCGATCTCGTGCTCACCTTCTCGGATCTCCAGGCCGAGATCGTGCGCGATCTCGTCAAGGCGGGTGTGGCCGTCCACGCGTTCAACCAGCGCGATCTGGCTGGGATTCTCGCCATGATCCGCACCCTGGGTGCCCTCGTTGGGGCACGGGACAAAGCCGAGGCGCTCGCCCGTTCGCTCGAGGAGCGGCTGCACCGGATCCGCGCCACGACGAGCGGAAAGCCGCCGCTTCGGGTCTGGTTCGAGGAGTGGGACGAGCCCTTGATCTCGGGCATCGGCTGGGTCTCGGAGCTGATCGAGGTGGCCGGCGGCCGCGACGTCTTTCCCGAACTCGCGAAAGCGAAATGCGCAAAGGACCGGATCGTCGATCCCGCGCGGGTGATCGAGGCCGCCCCCGATGTCGTCCTCGCCTCCTGGTGCGGCAAGAAGGTGCGCCCCGAGCGGATCGCCGCGCGGCCGGGCTGGGAGGCGATCCCGGCCGTGCGGCACGGCCGGATCCACGCGATCCCCTCGCCCCAGATCCTCCAGCCCGGTCCCGCTGCCCTGGGCGACGGGCTCGATGCGATCCTCGTCGCCCTCTGGGGAGCGGAAGAAGGCCATCGGCTCGCTCGCGGCTGAACGGCCCGCTGCGGTTCAGGCGGGCAGCTCGATCCGCGCTTCCACCCCGCCTGCGGCACCGGGTAACGGCGAAACCAGCTCGAGCCGGGCGCCGCTGCGCGCGGCTGCGGTGCGGGCGATCAGGAGGCCCAGGCCCGTGCCGGCCGCAGCGGCGGACGGGGCCGCCGCCGGCGGCTGCGCGAGCAGCGCCGCCGGCAGGGCCGGTCCCGGATTGCGGATCCGAAGCCGCCCCGGTGTTTCGACGGCGAGCACGACCGGTGCCGCGGGATCACCGTGGCGCAGCGCGTTCTCGAGCAGGTTGCGCAGGATCAGCGCGAAGGCGTCCGGATCGATCCGGCCGGCGAGTGCGGCGGGATCGCCCTCGAGGGCGATCCGCCCGACGGGCAGGCCGGCCCGGGCGAGATCGTCGAGCACGAGCCGGAGCACGGGGCCGAGCCGGATCGGCTCGTCGGGACGGTTCGCCGACCGTTCGGCCCGGGCGAGATCGAGCACCTGTTCGACCAGCCGCCGCAGGCGCGAGAGCGCCGCCTCGATCCGCACGACCCGATCGCGCACCGACCCGGGCCCGAGCTCGGCCGAAAGCCGCTGGGCCTGGGCGAGCGCCCCGGCGAGTGGAGTCCTGAGCTCGTGGGCGCCCGCCCGAGCGAAGGCCCGCTCGCTCGCGAGTGCGCTGCCGAGCCGGGTGAGCAGCCGGTCGACCGAGACGGCGATCGGGGCCAGCTCGCGGGGCACATCGGGCCCTGCGACGGGCTCGAGCCGATGCTCGTCGCGCGCCGCGATCGCGGCGGCGAGGGCGTCCACCGGCCGCAGGCTCCAGCGGACGAGGCGGCGAGCGAGCAGCACCACCACCGGCAGGAGCACGAGGAGCGGGGCGAAAAGAAGGAAGCTCGCCCGGAGGGCGGCGTCGGCCCGGTGCGCGACGGGCTCGCCGACCTGCAGGAAGAGAGTCTCGGAAACCGCGGATTCGGTGTAGATCCGCAGCCCCCCGCCCTCGGCGAAACCCCGGACGAGCGGGGCGGGAAAGGGCTCGATCGGGGCCTCGTGCGAGCGCAAGAGCACGCGACCCGCGGCATCGCGCAGCTGATAGACCACCCGCTCGGCGTGCTCGGCCACCCGGGCGGCACGGCGGACCCGCTGGGTCCGGCCTTCCTCCCCCTCCCCGGGGGCGGGTTCGAGCATGATCACGGTATCGAGCGCGAGCGGCAACAGGCGCTGAGCGGTCTCCACGAGCGCGCCGTCGAGCGCCTCGGCGAGCTCGAGGCGGATCACCCAGGCGCCGGCCGCGGCGGCCACGAGCCAGGCGAGCCCGACGGCGAGGGACAGCGTGAGCGTGAGCCGTCGAACGAGGCTGGGCGGTCGGCTCATCGGCCCTTGAGCCGGTAGCCGAGCCCGCGGACGGTCTCGATGGTCTCGGCCCCGAGCTTCTTGCGCAACCGGCTCACCGCGACCTCGACCGCGTTGCTCTCGACCTCCTCGCCCATCGGATAGAGGAGCTCCTCGAGCCGCTCCTTGGCGACGATCGCACCGGGCCGGAGCGCCAGCGCCTCGAGCAGCGCCCATTCGCGCGCCGAGAGCGGCACGGGCGCTCCCGCCCGGGTGACGATCCGGCGCGCCCGGTCGATCAGGAGCGACCCGATTTCGAGCAAGGGGTTGGGATCGCCGGCGTAGCGCCGGGCGACCGCGGTGATCCGCGCGGCGAGCTCGCCGAGATCGAAGGGCTTGACCAGATAGTCGTCGGCGCCGGCCTCGAGCCCGGCGATCCGCTCGCTCACCCGATCGCGGGCGGTGAGCAAGAGGACCGGTGTGGCATCGCCGCGGGCCCGCAGCCGCTTCAGGAAGGCGAGCCCGTCGCCGTCGGGCAGGCCGAGATCGAGCAGGACCAGATCGTAGGGAACCGCGCGCAGCGCCGCTTCGGCCTCGGCCAGCCGGGTCTGCCAATCGACCGCGTGGGCGAGGCCCGCGAGATGGTCGCGGACCGCCTCGCCGAGGGCCGGATCGTCCTCGATCAAGAGAATGCGCATGGTGCCGATCGCCCGAGCGACTAGCGGCACATCCTCTCGCGGCGAGCTTACCGGAGCCTGACGGAACGAGGCCATGCCCGTCAGCTCCCCGTAAGGCCGCCCGCCGATCGTCGGGCCGTCCTCGAGCGAAGGAGGATCGGACGATGCGACGGAAGACGACGGTGGCGTCGGCGGTAACGACGCTCGCAGTCCTCGGCGCCGGACTCGCCCTCTCGGGCCCGGTCCGGGCGAGCGAGGACGAGTGCCGGGTGCCGATGGCCGAGTGGCGGCCGCGCGAGCAGCTCCAGGAGAAGCTGCGGGCCGAGGGCTGGCAGCGGATCGACCGGCTCGAGGTCGACGACGGCTGCTACGAGGCCAAGGGCTACGACCGAGATGGCTGGCGGGTCGAGGCGAAGTACGATCCCAAGACCTTCGAGCTCGTGAAGCTGGAGCGCAAGCGGAATCGGCTGCGCGACCCGGCGGCCGGTCCCTCCAGCCAGGGCCAGGATGGTCAGGGTCGAGGCGACCGGGGTCTCGGCGCCGGCGCCGATCCGGGCGGGGGTGCGGGCGGCGGCCGCGGCAATTGAGGCCGGCCGCGAGGTCCGGGTG
>DAIOUO010000043.1:0-12324 GCA_036759485.1 Geminicoccaceae bacterium
GCGGCTCGTCGAGGTCCGCCGCATGGGCGCTCTCTTGAGCTTCGCCGCGGTTCGCTCCGCCCGCCTCGCCGCCGCGCGGGCCGGAGCGACGGCGGCGCTGCCCGATCTCGGGCTCGTGCCGTGAGCGCGCCCGCGCGCGGCTGGCTCGCCTTCTGGAGCCGGCCCCACAAGGTCTACGTCAACGACCGGCACCGCCGGGTCCATTATGCGCGGCTGGCCGACGACATCCTGACCGTGTTGCCCGGGCCCGAGGCCCGGGTGCTCGACTTCGGCTGCGGCGAGGCGCTGGAGGCCGAGCGCGTCGCCGCCCGCTGCGCGCGGCTCCATCTCTGCGAGGCAGCGGAGCCCGTCCGCGCGGAACTCGCCCGCCGCTTCGCCCGCCATCCGAAGATCGTGGTGCTCGACCCCGACGGCCTCGCCCGCCTACCGGACGGGTCGCTCGACCTCGTCGTGGTGAGCTCGGTGCTCCAATATCTCTCGGTCGAGGAGCTGCGCGCCCTCCTGCGCTCGTGGCGGGCGAAGCTCGCACCGTCGGGGCTCCTCGTACTCGCAGACGTGCTGCCGCCGGAGAGCTCCGCGCTCGCCGATGCGCTCGCGCTCCTGCGCCTCGCCGCTCGCGAGGGCTTCTTCCTGGCGGCTCTCGCCGGACTCGCGAGCCTGGCCTTCGGTGATTATCGCCGGTTGCGCAACGAGCTCGGGCTCACCCGCTGGGCGAGCGAGGCCCTACTCGCGGAGCTCGCCCGGGCCGGCCTCGAGGGCGAGCGGCGACCGACCAACCTGGGCTTCAACCCGAACCGGGCGACCTTCCTGGCCCGGCCGCGCCCCTCGGCCCCGGCGGGCTCCCGTGGCGAAGGTCCAGCTGCGGTTGGCGAGGAAGGTCCAGAGCATGACGAGCCCGGTCGTCACGAGCTGGGCCGGTAGATAGTGGAGGCCGAGCCCGTCGGTGAGCACCGCCATCGACAGGCCGGTCAGGAAGAAGCCCGCGAGCGCCACGAGGGCGAAGCGCGGGACCGCCGCACCGTGCGGCCGGTCGCTCGCGAAGGTCCAGCGCCGGTTGAGGAGGTAGGAGATCACCCCGCCGACCATGAAACCGGCGAGGGCCGCCGGCACCGCGTCGATCCGGCCGAGCTCGACCGCGAGCGCGAGCGTGCCGTAATGGCCGATCGCAGCGAGAACCCCCACGAGCGAGAAGCTCGAGACCTCGCGCAGCAGGCCCGGGCCGGGCTCGGCGCCCGGGATCGGTGGTTGCCGGGAGGGCGGGGCGCTCAGACCCAGCCCCCGTCGCAGACATAGGTCTGGTTGGTCATGGCCGAGCTGTCGTCGGCGGCGAGGAACAGGCAGATCCGCGCCATCTCCGCGGGCTCGAGCTTGCGTTTGAGACACTGCCGGGTCATCAGCTCCTTCTCGCCCTCGGGGGTCAGCCAGAGTCGGATCTGCCGCTCCGTCATGATCCAACCCGGGGCGATCGAGTTGACCCGGATGTTGTAGGGCCCCATGTCGCGGGCGAGCGCCCGGGTGAGTCCCACGACCGCCGACTTGGCGGTCGTGTAGGCCGGCATCCCGCCCTGGCCCACCATCCAGGAGACCGAGCCGAAATTGACGATCGCGCCGCCACCGGCCTCCTTCATCATCGGGAAGACGGCCTGGGCCGCGAAGAACTGATGGCGCAGGTTCACGGCCATCCGCTCGTCCCAGTACTCGGGCGTGACGTCCTCGAGCCGGTGGCGATCGTCCCGAGCGGCGTTGTTGATCAAGACCGTGATCGGCCCGTGCGCAGCCGCCGCCTCGCCGATCACCCGCCGCAGCGCCGCGATGTCGCGCAGGTCGCAGGCGAGGAAGAGCGGGGCGGGAAGGCCCCGGGCGGCGATCCGCTCGACCGTCGCCCGGCTCGCCGGCTCGTCGATGTCACAGAAGGCGACCTTGGACTTCTGCTCGGCGAACGCCTCGACGATCGCGGCACCGATCCCGGATCCGCCGCCGGTGACGAACACCGAACGGCCCTCGAGGCTGGGATAGATCGCCCAACGGCTCACGCGACCTCCTCCGGCTGGCGAGTTCCTCCGCCCCCGGCGGATAGGGGAAAGCGGCGGGCGGGGCAACGCATCCCTCGCCGGATGCTCGCTGCTTCCTCGCCGGCTCGCCGAGGTCGGCCGACGAACCACGGGAGGAGTTGCCGAGGAGAGGTCCATGATCCTTTCGCGCCGACGCTTCGCGCTGCTCTCGACGGCCACGGCGGCGACGCTCGTCGGCCCGGCGATCGTCCGCCCGGTCGCGGCCCAGGGCCGGAACCGCGGGCGACCGAAGAACGTGATCCTGATGATCAGCGACGGGGCCGGCTTCCACACCTGGAACGCCGCCAGCTACTACCAATTCGGCGAGCTCGGCCGGCAGGTCTACGACCGCTTCCCGGTCAAGACCCTGACGACGACCTTCCCGCTCGACACGAACAAGAGCCCGACCAACGATCCGACGCCGAAGGTGAGCTACGATCCGGCCGCGGCCTGGTCGCTCTTGCCCGGCCAGGGCGATCGCGGCGGCGAGATCACCAAGAAGAAATATCCGAACTTCTTTGCTGGCTACGAGTTCGTCAAGAAAAACTACACCGACAGCGCCGCGGCCGGCACTGCCCTCGCCGCCGGTATCAAGACCTTCAACAACGCGATCAATTACGACAATTTCGGCAAGCCGGTGCGGATGGTGGCGGATCTCGCCAAGGCGGCGGGCAAGAGCACGGGTGTCGTGAGCTCGGTCCAGATCAGCCACGCCACTCCGGCCTCCTTCGCCGCTCACAACGTGAGCCGTAACAACTACGCCGAGATCGGCCGCGAGATGATCGAGGAGGGTCTCTGCGACGTGATCATGGGCGCCGGCCATCCGATGTTCGACAACGACGGCCGCTACCGCGCCCCTTCGAGCGACAAGGCCTTCCGGTACGTCGGCGGAGCCGACACCTATTTTCGCGCTGCGACCGGCCGGACCTCCTATCAGTGGATCGAGACCCGGGCCGAGTTCGAGAAGCTCGCGGAAGGCACCCTCGCGCTCGACAAGCCCAAGGTCCTGGGGGTCGCGCAGGTCCACGACACGCTCCAGTTCAACCGCTCGGGCGAGGGGATGGGCAACCTCGTCCCCAACGTCCCCGACCTCGCGACCATGAGCATGGGCGCGATCGAAGTCCTCTCGAAGAACGAGCGCGGCTTCTTCCTCATGATCGAGGGCGGCGCAGTCGACTGGGCGGCGCACGCCAACGACACCGCGCGGCTGGTCGAGGAGCAGATCGACTTCAACGTGGCGGTGCGCGCGGTGGTCGGCTGGATCGAGCGCAACGGCGGTTTCGAGCAGAACCTGTTGATCGTCACGACCGACCACGGCAACGGCATGGCCTACGGGCCGGAGAGTGATCGCTTCGCCTTCCAGCCGGTGATCAATCGCGGCAAGGGCCAGCTCCCCGAGGTGCAGTGGCACTACGACACCCACACCAACGAGCTCGTCCCGGTCTGGGCCGCGGGGCCCGGCGCCGAACGGCTGGTCGCGGCGAGCACGGGCGAGGATCCGCACACCGCCCTCGTCGGTTGGGGCGATGTCCGTCGCTACCACGACAATACCGATATCGGTCGGCTGATCGTGGCCGCGGTCGCGGGCGAGCAGCGCGCGAGTGCCGACTGACCGACGCGGCGGGCCGTTCGCCCGATGGCTGGAGTTCAGGCCCGGCCCGTTCCCGTCTCCGGCACGAGCTTGTCCCGATCGCGCAGCTCCGGGAAGAGCCGCCCCCAGGCGAAAGCCGCGACGATCGTGCCGAGACCACCCAGCACGGTCGCCGGAACCGTGCCGATGAGCCCCGCCACCACGCCCGATTCGAACTCGCCGAGTTCGTTGCTGGCACCGATGAAGACCGTGTTCACCGCCGCCACCCGGCCGCGCATCGCATCCGGCGTCTCGAGCTGGACGAGCGTCTGGCGCACGATCACGCTCACCATGTCGGCCGCGCCGGCGACGGCGAGGCAGGCGAGCGAGAGGAGAAAGCTCGTCGACAGGCCGAAGCCCGCCATGGCGAGCCCGAAGACCGCGACCGCGAGGAGCATGGTCCGTCCCACCCGCCGCTCGAGCGGGCGGCGGGCGAGCCAGAGCGCCATGGCGACCGCACCCACCGCAGGTGCCGCCCGAAGCGCCCCGAGCCCGGCCGGACCCACCTGGAGAATGTCCTTGGCGAAGATCGGCAGGAGCGCGGTCGCACCCCCGAGCAGCACGGCCACCATGTCGAGCGAGATCGCTCCCAGGATCACGCGCCGGGCGCGGATGTAGGTGAAACCCGCGAGCAGGCTCGAGAGGCCCCGTTCCTCGCCCGCCGCGGCCGGCGGCCTGGCTCCGAGCGTCGAGACGAGGGCCGAGGCGAGCAGGAGGCCCCCGAGTGCCGCGCCGAACACGACGGTCCCGCCCAGGAGCCAGAGCAGACCGCCCAGGGCCGGGCCGACGACGATCGAGCCCTGGAACGCCATCGAGTTCCAGGTCACGGCGACCCGCAGCAGGTCGGTCGGCACGAGGGTGGGCAGGAGCGCCGCACCGGCCGGGTTCGCGAAAGCCCGGGCACAGCCGAACGAGAAGACGAGCAGGAACACCGGTAGGACGGCTCGGCTCCGGACGAGCTGGAGCAGGAGGAGGCCCGCCACGGCGAGGGCCGCGAGCGCGAAAGCGGCCGCCAGCACCGTGCGGCGATCGAAGCGATCGGCCACCTGGCCGGTGAGAAGCGCGAGAAGGACCGAGGGGAGGAAAGTGACGAGACCCACGAGGCCGAGCGCGAAGGGGTCGCCCGTGAGGTCGTAGACGTGCCAGCCGACCCCGACATTGAAGATCTGGATCGCCACCCCGCTCGCGATCCGGCTCGCGAAGAAGCGCCGGAAGTCGCGATGGGCGAAAGGCGAGCCGGCGGCGGCCGGGCTCACCCGGCGGTGCTCGGACCCGCCGAGGCCGGTACCCGGGCGGCCGAGCGGCGCACGGCGCCGAGCGCGACCCAGACCCACACCGTGAGCGTGACGATCCCGAGGACGGCCGAGAGCGGGCGCTCGAAGAAGGCCAAGAGATTGCCGTCTGCCTTGATCATCGAGGTCATGAAGTGGCTCTCGATCATCTCGCCGAGCACGAGGCCCAGGATCGCCGGGGCGATCGGGAAGCCGTTCTCCTCCATGAGATAGCCGATCACCCCGAGCGTCAACATGATGCCCACGCCGAAGATCGAGTTGTTGATCGCGAAGGAACCGACCACGCACGAGACCAGGATGAGCGGCATCAAAAACTCGCGCGGGATGGCGAGAATCTGGCGGAAGACCTTGATCGCGAGCCAGCCGAGCGGCAGCATCAACAAATTGGCC
Source organism: Geminicoccaceae bacterium (assembly GCA_036759485.1). GTDB lineage: Bacteria > Pseudomonadota > Alphaproteobacteria > Geminicoccales > Geminicoccaceae > JANXAZ01. Next base: position 5,364 of record DAIOUO010000043.1, read on the forward strand.
AGGATAAAGACGATGAAGATGGCGTAGAGGAACTCCGGGTTGTTGAGCATGATCGTGGGGCCCGGGTTCATGCCCTTGATGAAGAGCACGCCGATCACGATCGCCGTGATCGTATCGCCCGGGATACCGAACACGAGCGCCGGCACCCAGGCCCCGGCGAGAGCGGAATTGTTGGCGGTGCCGGCATCGACCACACCCTCGATGTGGCCGGTCCCGAACTTCTCGGGCTCCTTCGAGAACCGCTTGGAGAGTGCGTAGGTGATCCAGGCCGCGATGTCGGCGCCGGCCCCGGGCAGGATGCCGATCGCGGTGCCGACGATGTTGGAGCGGAGCACGTTGACCGGGTAGCGCTTGAAGAGCGCCCACTGACCGCGGAACACGTTGCCGATCTGCCGCTCCGCGAGGTTCTCGATCCTCCGCGGGCTCGTCACCCAGCGCAGCACCTCGGCCATCGCGAACATGCCGATCATCGCCGGGATGAAGGAGACGCCGGCGGTGAGCTCGACGCTGCCGAAGGTGAAACGCGGATGGCCGGCGGTGGGGTCGATGCCGACGGTAGCGAGCGCGAGGCCCAGCAACACCGAGACGATGCCCTTCACCGGCCGGCCGGTCGAGATGAACACGGCACAGGAGAGGCCGAAGAGCGCCAGCCAAAAATATTCGAAGGAGGAGAAACCGAGTGCGAACTCGGCCAGGATCGGCGCCGAGACGGCGAGCACGAGGCTGCCGAAGATGCCGCCGATCACCGAGAAGACGAGGCCGCAGCCCAAGACCAGCTCGGCCTGGCCCTTGCGGGTGAGGCGGTGGGCGTCCTCGACATAGGCCGCCGAGGCCGGCGTGCCGGGAATGCGCACGAGCGCCCCGGGCAGATCGCCCGCGAAGATCGCCATGGCGGTGGCGGTCACGATCGAGGCGATCGCCGGTACCGGCGGCATGAAGAAGGTGACCGGCACGAGCAGGGCCGTCGCCATGGTCGCAGTCAGGCCGGGCATGGCGCCCACGAACAGGCCGAACAGGCCCGAGAGCAGCATGATCCAGAGCGTGTAGGGCTCGAAGACGAGCCCGAGCGCGGTCTCGAAGGCGGCCATGGCGGTTACCAATAGAGCCCGGTGAGGGGCCCTTGCGGCAGGGGCACGAGGAGGAGACGGCGGAAGGCCCAGTCGATCGCGAAGCAGGCGAGCAGGGCCACGACGAACGAGCTCCCGAGCCGACCGCCGCGGAACCGGGCCGCCAGGGTCGTGGTGTAGAGCGTGGCACCGATCAGGAAGCCGAGCGGCTTCCAGAGGAGGATCAGGAGGACGAGGCCGCCCACCACGAGGCCGACGTCGAGCACGTGGCCCCCTCTGCGCGTCCACTCGCCGAGCTCGACGAGCCCGGCGACCTCGCGGCGGCGCAGCCCGCTCGCGACCAGCACGAGGCCGCAGATCGCGAAGCCCGCGGCCAGCAGGTTCGGCACGAGGCTCGGGCCGAACCGTTGGCCCGGCATCGGCGGGAAGCCCGCGGCCTCGTACGCCATGAAGGCGGCGAGCGCCAGGAGCACGACGCCGATCAGGGAATCGTGGATCCGCACGCCCGCCTCCCTCACGGGCCCGGCCGGCTCACTTGGCCAGGCCGAGCCCCTTCATCACCGCTCCGGTCGATTCGTCGCGCGCCTTCATGAAGGCGGCGAACTCCTCCGGCGGCGCGTAGACGATCGCGAAGCCGCGGCTCGCCATGAAGTCCTGGAACTCCTTGCTGTCGTAGACCTTCTTGGCGAGCGGCACGAGCTTGTCGGTGACCTCCTTGGGCAGCCCCTTGGGCCCGGCGAGCCCGCGCCAGGCGCCGAGTTGGAAGTCGAGCCCGGTCGCCTCCTTGAGGGTCGGAACGTCGGGGAAGGTGGCGTTCCGCTCCTTGCCCATGAGGGCGAGCGCCTTGACCTTGCCGGCGTCGATCAGGGCCTTGGCTTCCGGCACCGAGCAGGTGACGAAGTCGACACCGCCTGCGACCATGTCCTGGAGTGCCGTGGCGGCACCGGTCGAGGGCACCCACTGGACGTGGTCGGCCGGCAGGCCGGCGGCCACCAGCATGCCGCCGAGCGCGATGTGCCAGCTGCCGCCCTGGGCGGTGCCGGAGGCCTTGAACTTGCCCTTGGGCGCGGCCTTGATCGCGTCGAGGAGCTCCTTGGCGCTCTTGTAGGGCGAATCGCTGCGCACGATCACCCCCGCCGGGTCCTCGTTCATGAGGGCGATCGGCGTGTAGTCGGCACCGCTCAGCTCGGTCAGGCCTTGCCAGTGCATGGCCCCGATCTCGAAGGTGATGAGGCCGATCGTGTAGCCGTCGGGCGGGGCGGTGGCGACCGCCGAATGGCCGACCACGCCGGAGCCGCCGGTGCGGTTGACGACGTTCACCGGCACGCCGAGTTCGGGTTCCATGAGCTTGGCGATGATCCGGGCGGTGGCGTCGGTGCCGCCGCCGGCCGCCCAGGGCACGATGAGCGTGATCGGTCGCTCCGGCCAAGCGGCCGCGGCAGGGCCGGCGAGCGCGAACGCGAGGACAGCGAGCGCGGCACCCGCGAGGGCCGTACGGCGCGTCGATCCGCGGTGCTTCGAGCGTGTCGTCATCGGAGAGCCTCCCCCGCTCGGACGGGCGCGCGGGCCCGTCCCGTCGTTGCCGGCGGAAGCTAGCGGTCGAGCGGCGCCGCGCCAAGCGCGTCGCGGTTCTGGCCGGGCTGCAGCGGTCCGTGACCGAGGCGGCGCAGCCCCGAGAAATCCGGGTCCTCGGCTTGACGCGGCGGGCCTCGTCTCTAGAGTACAAGTCGGGTGATGGAGATCGACGGAGCGGATCGGACCCTGAGCGAATGATCGTCACGGAGGCGGCCTCCGGCCGTGGCGTTCCGGACCTGATCAACCAGCGTCGGGCAAACGACCCAGAGCTTCCCGTCCCGCCGGACCGTCGGTCCGGTGCCGATCTCTCGAGAGCCGTCACCCGATCGTCATCGTGCAGCATGCCGGCCGCGTCGCGGCCCCGGATCGATCCGCCGAGGATCGGCCCGCCGAGGATCCACCCGGGGTACGACCGGGCCCGGATCGATCGACACCCCGTCTCGAGAGCGTGGTTGACAGGACGGGACGGCCCCTCGAGGTGGCCGGGGTGGGAGGTCGCGCGACGGTCGGCACGGAAGGTGGGGGAGCGGAGAGGCCTCGCGAGCGAGCGGAGAGGTGGAAGCGGATGCAGGCTTCGAAGAGCGACTTCCAGTCCCTGATCGAGCAGGACCGGCTGGCCCGCAGCAAGCGGGCGTGGCGCGGCACCTTCCTCGACTATCTGGAGCTCGTGAAGCAGAACCCGAGGCTCGCCGACCTCGCCCACCAACGCATGTACCGGATGATCGTCGATGCCGGCGTGTCCGAGATCGACGTCGAGTCCGATCCGCGCGCCAAACGGGTGTTCGGCGACCAGCACGTCAAGGTCTACAATTTCTTCAAGGACGAGTTCTTCGGCATGGAGCGGACGCTCGACAAGATCGTCCGCTACTTCCACTCCGCGGCGATGGGCGGGGAGGAGGCCCGCCAGGTCCTCTACCTCATGGGGCCGGTGGGCTCGGGCAAGAGCTCGCTCGTCGAGCGGCTCAAGCGCGGCCTCGAGGAGCTCGACCCGATCTACGTGATCGAGGGTTCGCCCAACTTCTGCAATCCCCTGTGCCTGATCCCGCGGCATCTGCGGCCGGCCTTCGAGGAGATGCTCGGGGTCCGCATCGAGGGTGACATCGACCCGGTGACGCGTTGGCGACTCGTCAACGAGTACAAGGGCGAATACGAGAAGATGCCGGTCGTCACCATGTCCTTCTCGATCCGCGCCCGGCGCGGGATCGGCGTGGTGCCGCCGGTCGACCCGAACAACCAGGACACCTCGGTGCTCATCGGCTCCGAGGACATCTCCAAGCTCGATCGCTACAGCGAGGGCGACCCGCGGGTCCTCGAGCTCAACGGCGCCTTCAACGTCGGCAATCGCGGGATGGTGGAGTTCATCGAGGTCTTCAAGAACGAGACCGAGTATCTCCACACCATGATCACCGCGACGCAGGAGAAGATGGTGCCCGCGCCCGGCCGGCACGGCACGATCTACGTCGACACGGTGATCGTCGCCCACAGCAACGAGGCGGAGTGGCAGAAGTTCAAGGCGGACCACACCAACGAGGCGATCCTCGACCGGATCGTCGTCGTCAAGGTTCCCTACAACCTCCGCCTCTCCGAAGAAGTCAAGATCTACAGGAAGTTCCTCAAGCGCTCGCACTTCGACCTGAAAATCGCGCCGCACACACTCGAGATCGCGTCGATGTTCGCGATCCTCTCGCGACTCGAGCCGACGCCGAAATGCGATCTGTTGACCAAGCTCAAGATCTACAACGGCGAAGAGGTGCTGGAGAAGGGCCGGCCCAAGAAGCTCACCGCGCACGAACTCCGCGAGGACGCCAAGCGCGAGGGGTTGTTCGGCATCTCCACCCGCTTCATCATGAAGGCGCTCGACGTCGCGCTCACCCGCAGCAACGGCTCGATCCATCCGATCAACGTCCGCGAGGCGTTGATCGGCATGGTCAAAGAGGCAGACTTCGCCGAGGACCTCAAGAAGCAGTACCTCGAATTCCTGCAAGACACCCTGCACAAGGTCTATCTCGAGCTCCTTGAGAAGGACATCACCAAGGCCTTCGTCTACAGCTTCAAAGACCAGGCCGAGACGTTGTTCCAGAACTACCTCGACAACGCCGAGGCCTACGTCACCAAGTCCAAGGTCAAGGACCCGGTGACGCGGGAGGAAATGCATCCCGACGAGGGCTTCTTGAAGTCGATCGAGGAGCAGATCGCGATCATCGGCCCGGCGGCCGACGGCTTCCGCCAGGAGGTGATCGCCTATCTCTGGTCGGCGGTGCGCCGCGGCGAGACACTCTCCTACACCGCCTACGAGCCCTTGAAGGAGGCGATCGAGAAGAAGCTCATGAACTCGGTGCGCGACATCAGCCGCATCATCACCAAGGCCCGCACGCGCAACGAGGAGCAACGGCAGAAATACGATGCCATGGTCGAGAATCTGCTGGCCCAGGGCTATCCGGAGGACAGCATCGACACGATCCTCAAATATGCCGCCAACCATCTCTGGAAGGACTGAGCGGCCCGCGGCCGGGCCGCCGACCGGGCCGGAGGGCCGCGCGTGAGCACGGTCTTCCGCCCCTACAGCGAGAGTGACGCGCTGCGCTCCGACCGCAGCGCCGCCGACCGCAAGCGCCATCGCGAGAAATTGCGCAAGGCGCTCAAGGAGAACATCGCCGACATCATCGCGGAAGAAAGCATCATCGGTCGCGACCGCGACCGGATCATCAAGGTGCCGATCCGCGGCGTGCGCGAGTACCGCTTCGTCTTCGGCGAGAACGAAGGCGGGGTCGGCACGGGCGACGGCTCGACCCGGCCGGGCCAGGTGATCGGCCAGGCCGGACAGAAGGGCGAACGGGGGCCCGGCCCGGCCGGCAGCGATCCCGGCGTCGATTATTACGAGACCGAGATCACCCTCGACGAGCTCGTCGAGATCATGTTCGAGGACCTCGAGCTCCCCGACCTCGAGCGCAAGGTGCTCCGCCAACTCCTGGCCGATCGCACCGCCAAGCGGCAGGGCTACAAGAAGCAGGGCATCCGCGTCCATCTCGACCGCAGGCGCACCGTGCGGGCGAAGATTCGGCGGCGGATCGCCGCCGGCGTGCCGGCCGAGACCGAGGAAGGCGAGCCGCAGCCGTTCGCCTTCCGCAAGGAGGATCTGACCTACCGTCGTCTCGTGGAGGAGCCGCGCGAGGAGAGCAACGCCGTGGTGTTCTGCATCATGGACACCTCGGGCTCGATGGACCGTCTCAAGAAGTATCTCGCGCGCAGCTTCTTCTTCCTTCTCTACCAGTTCGTGCGCAGCAAGTACGAGAATACCCAACTCGTCTTCATCGGCCACCACACCGAGGCCAAGGAGGTGACCGAGCACGAGTTCTTCCACAAGGGCGAATCGGGTGGCACGCTGATCTCCTCGGGCTACAAGAAGGCCCTGGAAATCATCGAAGACCGCTACCATCCCGACCATTGGAACATCTACGCATTCCACTGCTCGGACGGCGACAATTTCGAGAGCGACAACGAAGCCGCGCTGGAGGCCGCGGCCCGGCTCTGCGAGGTCTGCAATCTGTTCGGCTACGGCGAGATCAAGCCGCTCGGTTCGCACTATTACGACAGCTCGATGTTGGAGCAATTCAAGGCGCTGGCGGCGGACAATTTCCACGCCGTGCTGATCGAGCGGCGCGAGGACGTCTGGCCCGCCTTCCGCCAGCTCATGGCCAAGGACCGGGAGAAGGTGGTGCCGTGAGCGAATGGACGCTGGCCGACCTCGAGCGCTGGGACGAGCGGATCCGCGAGAAGGTCGCCGAATTCGGGCTCGACTGCTACCCGCAGGAGTTCGAGATCTGCGACCAGAACGCGATGCTGGGCTACATGGCCTATCACGGCATGCCGGCCCACTATCCGCACTGGTCCTACGGCAAGGCCTACGAGCAGACCAAGACCATGTACGACCACGGGGTCACCGGTCTGCCCTACGAGCTCGTCATCAACAGCAATCCCTGCCTGGCCTACCTGATGCGCGACAACAGCCTGCTCTTGCAGATCCTGACGATCGCGCATGTCTACGGCCACAACGACTTCTTCAAGAACAACTTCACCTTTACGAGTGCCACCCGGGCGAATGACACGCTCGCCGCTTTCAAGACCCGCGCCGACCGCGTCCGGCGCTACGCCGAGGACCCATCGATCGGTGCGGATGCGGTCGAGGCCTTCCTCGACGCGGCGCATGCACTCGCCTTCAACCGCAACCGCAACCAGGCGATCCGTAGGCTCGATCCCCAGGCCCAACGCGAGCGGGCGCTCGAGCGGGCGCGGCCGCGCCCCGACCCCTTCGCCACCCT
>DAIOUO010000043.1:12334-15262 GCA_036759485.1 Geminicoccaceae bacterium
CGGCCGGAACCGGTCGAGCCGGATCTGCGGCGTACTCCGCTCGAGCCCGACCTCGACCTTCTGCTCTTCATCCGTGACCACAATCGCGACCTCGCCGACTGGCAGAAGGACCTGTTGACAATCGTCGACGAGGAAGCCCGCTATTTCCTCCCGCAGATCGAGACCAAGATCATGAACGAGGGGTGGGCCAGCTTCTGGCACCACCGGATCCTGAGTTCGCTCGAGTTGCCGGCCGCTCTGCATCTCGAGTTCCTGGTCCGCCACAACCAGGTCGTGAGCCCGCACCGGGCTGGCATCAACCCCTACCATCTGGGCTTCTGCGTCTGGCGCGACATCGAGCGGCGCTTCGGCGGCGAGGGTAGCCCGGAAGCGCGCGCCAAGCTCATGGCGGTGCGCGAGACCGACCGCGACACCTCGTTCCTGCGCCGCTTCCTCACCCGGGAGCTCATGCACGAGCTCGACCTCTTCACCTGGAAACCGCGCGGCGAGCATCTCGTCGTCTCGGAGGTGAGCGACGAGGAGGGCTGGGAGGCCGTGAAGGCCCAGCTCCTCGTGCAGGTCGGCACCGGCTCGATCCCGGTCATCGCCGTGGTCGACGCCGACTATCGCGGCACCCGCACCCTCTATTTGCGGCACGAGCACGACGGCCGCGACCTCGACATCGGCAGTGCGGAGAAGACCCTCGCCCACGTCCGCACGCTCTGGGGCCACAAGGTCCATCTCGAGACGCGGCTCAAGGGGCGACCGGCGCTCCTCACCTCCGGGCCCGACGGGTTCGACGCGAAGCTCCTGGTCTGAACCGGGCCTCAGCCGGCCGCGGCCCGGAACAGGGAGCGGTTGGCCAGCGTGGGAATCCGGCCGCCGTGCAGGCGCCGGGCGACCGCCTCGCCGAGGCCGCGGGCCAGGAGGCCCGCGAGCGCGGGTCGCCGGCCGAGCAGCCTGGCCAAGGCGGCCAACTCGCCGCGACGCGCCGCTTCCAACGCCCGGCGATAGAGCCGGGCGAGCTCGATCCGTGCCCGCCTTCGGGCCAGTGCCGCCGCCACGCGGGCATCGGGATGTCCGGCGAGGCTCCGCTCGGCGAGCGCCTGCACCTCGAGCATGTGGTCGAGCGTGGCGAGCGCGCCCGTGCTCGCCACCTGGGAGCCCGGCCGCAGGCGGTAATGGTAGAGCGGCTCGGCCAGGAGCCAGCAGGCGGCCCCGGCGGCCATGCAGTCGACGGCCATGAGGAAATCGTCGGAGCGACCGGCCCGGGCCCGCCAGCGGACCCCTGTGCGCAGGAGGAAGTCTCGCCGGATCAGGGGCTTGAGCGTGCCGTAGCCGATCGTCTCGGGGGGATCGCGGTCGAGGAAGCGGGCGGCGTCGAGAGGGCTCGTCCCGGCCGGCTCGTCGAGCAGCAGCCGGGCCGCCGGCCAGCTCGTCCCCTCGGCCTCGATCCACTGGTCGTCGGCGAGCCAGTCGGCGCCGACCGCCTCGGCCGCCCCTACCACGCGCTCGAGCCGCTCCGCCGCCATCCGGTCGTCGCCGTCGAGCACCGCGAGCCAACGGCCACGGGCCAGCCCGAGTGCCTCCTCGCGCGTAGCCGTGGCGCCGAGATTGCGGTCCCGGCGGACCAGGCGGACCCGGCTGTCGCGCGCCGCGAAGGCCGCCGCGATGTCGGGCGAGGCGTCGTGCGAGGCGTCGTCCACCACGATCACCTCGAGGTCGGCGAGGGTCTGGGCGAGCACCGAGGCGAGCGCCTGGCCGAGCCAGGGCGCCACCTGGTAACTCGCCACGAGCACGCTCACCCGCGGCACTGCACCACCGTCCCCCCGTCGACCCGGTCTCCTCGCCCCGACTCCGCGACCTCGTCCACGCGGATCGCCCCTGTACGGAAGCGGCCTTGCCGGCTAGCTCCGGGCCGAGCCCGGAGACCTCCCTTGCGTCTACGCATCACCACCTGGAACGCCAATTCGGTCCGCCTGCGCGAGGCGGCCCTGCGCCGGATCGTCGCCGAGATTCGCCCGGACGTGCTCTGCCTGCAGGAGACCAAGGTCGAGGACGACAAGTTCCCGCACGAACTGTTCGCCGAGCTCGGCTTCCCCTATCGCCACGTGCACGGCCAGAAGGCCTATCACGGTGTCGCGATCCTCTCGAAGCTGCCGCTCGAGGACTGCCACAGCCGCAAATGGTGCGGGGTGGAGGACTGCCGCCACGCGATCTGCCGCCTGCCGGGCGGGATCGAGCTGCACGATCTCTACGTCCCGGCGGGCGGCGACGTCCCCGACCCCGAGGCCAACCCCAAATTCGCCCACAAGCTCGCCATGGTGCGCGAGCTCACCGAATGGTTCGCCGCCCGCGAGGGCGACGGTGCCCGGCTCGTGCTCCTGGGCGACCTCAACATCGCCCCGCTCGAGAACGACGTCTGGAGCCACCGGCAGCTCCTCGACGTGGTTTCGCACACGCCGGTCGAGACCGAAGGGCTCCTCGCGCTCCAGCGCTCTTACGGCTTCCTCGACGCGGTCCGGGCCGTGATCCCGCCCGAGAAGAAGCTCTACACCTGGTGGTCCTACCGGGCCCGCGACTGGTCGGCCTCCGACCGCGGGCGCCGGCTGGACCACATCTGGCTCTCGCCCGCCCTCGCGCCTGCGCTCGTGACGGCCGAGGTCCGCCGCGATGCCCGCGGCTGGGAGAACCCCTCCGATCACGTGCCGGTCACGGTCGAGCTCGCGCTGTGAGAGCCGGCCGACCGGCCCCCGAGCCGCCGTCGCCGATCAGGGTGAAGGCCGCCCAGTAGGAGGGGTGAGAAAGCCGCGGATCGGCCAGCAACCGGCGCTGGGCGGCACGCAGGGCGCGGGCGGCACCGGCCTCGGGCGCCCGGGCCCAGGCCGCGAAGGTGGCGGACACGAGCGCCACGGTAGCGTCCGAATCGACCTCCCAGTGGCTCGCGAG
>DAIOUO010000044.1:0-11450 GCA_036759485.1 Geminicoccaceae bacterium
CCCCGGCAGGGCGGCGCTGGCGACGAGGCGCGAGAGGTCGAGCAGGCGCTGGCGCGGCGGCAGGTCCTCGCGCATCCGCAGGCGGTCGGCGCGGCCGACGAGCTCGTCCAGCGAGCGCGCGCCCAGCGCCGCGAGGTGCCGGCGCACGTCCTCGGCGAGGAAGCGGAAATAGGCCATCACCCGCTCCGGCAGGCCCTTGAAGTGCTGTTCGCGCAGCCGGGCATCCTGGGTGGCCACCCCGGTGGCGCAGGTGTTGAGGTGGCAGATGCGCAGGTACTTGCAGCCCAGCGCCATCATCGGCACGGTGCCGAAGCCGAAGCTGTCGGCCCCGAGCAGGGCGGCCTTCACCACATCGAGCCCGGTCTTGAGCCCACCGTCGGCCTGCAGCCGCACGCGCCCGCGCAGGCCGTTGCGGCGCAGGGTCTCCTGGGCCTCGGCAAGGCCCAGTTCCCAGGGCGAGCCGGCGTAGCGGATCGAACTGACGGGGCTGGCGCCGGTGCCGCCGTCATGGCCGGAGACGGTGATGAAATCGGCGCCGGCCTTGGCCACGCCGGCGGCGATCGTGCCCACCCCGGCGTGCGCCACCAGCTTCACCGAGACCAGGGCCGTGGGGTTCACCTGCTTGAGATCGTAGATGAGCTGGGCGAGGTCCTCGATCGAGTAGATGTCGTGGTGCGGCGGCGGGCTGATCAGGGTCACACCCGGCGTCGCATGCCGCAGGCGCGCGATCTCGACCGTCACCTTGAAGCCCGGGAGCTGACCACCCTCGCCGGGCTTGGCGCCTTGGGCGATCTTGATCTCGAGCTCCTTGGCGGCATTGAGATATTCGGCGGTCACCCCGAAGCGACCGGAGGCGACCTGCTTGATCGGGGAGTTCGGATTGTCGCCGTTCGGCCGCGGCTGGTAGCGCTCGCGGCCTTCGCCGCCCTCGCCCGAGTCGGACTTGGCGCCGATCCGGTTCATCGCGATGGTCAGGCATTCGTGCGCCTCGGGCGAGAGCGCGCCCAAAGACATGCCCGGAGTCACGAAGCGCTTGCGGATCTCCGTGATGCTCTCCACCTCCTCGACGGGAACGGGCGGCAGCACACGGTTGAAGTCCAGGAGGTCGCGGATGGCGATCGGCTCCTGGCTGTAGACCATCTCGGCGAACTTCTTGTACGCTTGATAAGAATCGGTCGCGACCGCGTGCTGGAGCTGGTGGATCAGCCGGCCCTCGAGCGCATGCGCCTCGCCACCCCGCCGGTAGCGGTAGAAGCCGCCGATCGAGAGAGGCGGCTCCGCCTCGCCCATGGCGCGGCGATGCATCGCCAGGACCTTGTTGGTGATCCCGGTGAGCCCGATGCCCGAGATGCGCGTGATCAGCCCCGGAAAATATTCGCGGCACAGCGAACGCGACAGGCCCACCGCCTCGAAATTGCAGCCGCCCCGGTAGCTCGAGATGATCGAGATCCCCATCTTCGACATGATCTTGAGAAGACCCTGGTTCAGGGCCTCCTTGTACCGGGCGAGGCAGTCCTCGAGCGACAAGCCGGGGAACAGACCGCGGGCGTGCCGATCGGCGATCGCCGCCTCGGCGAGATACGGATTGACCGCGGTCGTGCCGACGCCGATCAGCACCGCGACATAGTGGACGTCCAGGCACTCGCCCGAGCGCACGGTGATCGAGCTGAACGAGCGCAGGCCCTGGCGGACCAGATGGCTGTGGACGGCACCGGCGGCGAGAATCATCGGGATCGGCGCCCGTTCGCGGCTCACCCGCTCGTCGGTGAGGACGATGTCGCGGGCCCCCTCGCGGACCGCCTCCTCGGCCTCCCGCCGCACCCGTTCGAGCGCGTCCTTGAGGCTCTCGCCCTCGACCGCGAACGTGCAGTCGATCACCCGCAGATCCTCGCCGAAATAGGCGACGAGCGCGTCGTACTCGCCGGTCAGGAGGACCGGGCTCTCGAGCTCGAGGATCCTCGTTTGGCTCGGGTCCTCGTCGGCGATGTTGCCGAGATTGCCGAAGCGGGTCTTGAGGCTCATGACCCGCCATTCGCGCAAGGGGTCGATCGGCGGGTTGGTGACCTGGCTGAACTGCTGCCGGAAGAAGTGGTGGAGTCCCCGGTAGCGCTTCGACAGCACGGCGAGCGGGGTGTCGTCGCCCATCGAGCCGACCGCCTCCTTGGCGTCGATCACCATGGGCGAGAGGATCAGCTCCATGTCCTCGATCGAAATATCGAACAAGGCCTGACGACGACGGAGCTCAGACCGCTCGAAGAGGGTGAACCGCTTGGGCCGTTCGGCGACCAGCCCGTCGAGCCGGGTGATGTGCTCGACCCACTTCGAGTAGGGCTTGAGACCCGCCAGGAAATCCTTGAGCTCGCCGTCGCGGTAGAATCGCCCGGCGGCGAGGTCGACGCCGATCATCTCGCCGGGACCGACCCGCCCCTTCTCGACGATGTCCTGCTCGGAGAGCGGCACCATGCCGGCCTCGGAGCCGACCACGAGCAGCCCGTCCCGCGTGCGGGCATAACGCATCGGCCGCAGGCCGTTCCTGTCCATGCCCGCGATCACCCAACGGCTGTCGGACCCAACGAGGGCCGCCGGGCCGTCCCAGGGCTCCATGACGCAATTGCAATAGTTGAAGAGGTCGCGATGCGCCTTGGGCATCGCGATCCGGTTCGACCAGGCGGGCGGCACCAGGAGCGTCTTGACGAGCGGCAACAAGCGACCGGCACGGACGAGCACCTCGATCACGTTGTCGAGGGCCGCGCTGTCGGACCCGCCGGGCAGGATGATCGGCTTGACGTCTTCGTTGTATTCACCGAAGGTGGGCGACCACAGTCGGGTCTCGTGACTCTTCATCCAGTTCACGTTGCCGCGCAGGGTGTTGATCTCGCCATTGTGGGCGATCACCCGGAACGGCTGGGCGAGCCGCCAGGCCGGCCACGTGTTCGTCGAGTAGCGCTGGTGGAAGATCGCGAAGCTCGAGACGAACCGCGGGTCCTGCAGATCGGGGTAGAAGTTGGCGAGCTGCTCCGCGAGAAACAGCCCCTTGTAGATGATCGATCGACAGGATAGCGAGCAAACGTAGAAATCGGTGACGTTCTCGGCGAGCGCCTGCTTCTCGACACGCCGACGGATGATGTAGAGATCGCGCTCGAACGCGTCCTCGTTCGTCCCGCGCGGATTCCCGACGATGATCTGCTCGATGTCCGGCTGGGTGGCCTGGGCCTTCTCGCCGATCACCGAGGTGTCGACCGGGACCTGGCGCCAGCCCAGCACACTGTAGCCGAACCGCAGGAGCTCGCTCTCGACCAGCGTGCGGCAGAGCTCGGCCTGGGCGAAGTTGTTGCGCGGTAGGAAGACCATGCCGACCGCGAGGCCGCCCGCCTCGGGCACGCGCCCCTTGATCTGGTCCCGGAAGAAGTCGTGCGGGATCTGCAGGTGGATCCCGGCCCCGTCACCGGTCTTGCCGTCGGCGTCCACCGCGCCGCGGTGCCAGACCGCCTTGAGGGCCTGGATCGCCTTCTCGACCACCCCGCGCTGCGGGCGACCGTCGATCGCGACGACGCAGCCCACACCACAAGAATCGCGTCCGAGTTCGAGATCGTCGAGGCCGGCGGCGCGCAGGCGCGCGAGGTTGGACTCGTAAGCCGCGACGAACTCGAAGCCCGATTCCAGCTGTCCACCCATGCCCCGTCTCCCCGGGCCGTTCACGACGCGAGCGCCAGTTCCGCCCGGCCCTGCCGATCCGCGCCGGCGCGCGCGTCGAGATAGCGTCGGATCGCGGCCGCGGCGTCGCGGCCGTCGCGGATCGCCCAGACCACGAGCGAGGCGCCGCGGACGATGTCGCCGGCGGCGAAGACCCCCTCGAGGCTCGTCATCATGGTCGACCAGTCGATCTTGAGCGTGCCCCAGCGGGTCACCGGCAGTTCGGGCAGACCCCAGAGCGCGGGCAGATCCTCGGGATCGAAGCCGAGCGCCTTGATCGCGAGGTCGGCGGGTAGCCGGAAGCTCGAGCCCGGCACCGGCTCGGGCGCCTGGCGCCCGCTCGGATCGGGCGCGCCGAGCCGCATGCGGTGGGCCTGGACCGCCTCGAGCCGTTCCGCGCCCACGAAGGCTTCGGGGGCGGCGAGCCAGACGAACTCCACCCCCTCCTCCTCGGCGTGTTGCACCTCGCGAACCGAGCCCGGCATGTTGGCCCGGTCGCGCCGGTAGAGGCAGCGCACGCTCTTCGCACCCTGCCGGACCGCGGTCCGCACGCAGTCCATCGCGGTGTCGCCGCCACCGATGACGACCACGTGCTTGCCCGCCGCGTCGAGCTCGCCGGAGTCGAAGGCCGGAACCGGGTCGCCGAGGTTCTTGCGATTGCTCGCCGTGAGATAGTCGAGCGCCTTGACGATCCCCTTGAGCCCCGAACCCGGGATCTCGACGTCGCGCGCCTTGTACACGCCGGTGGCGATCAGGACCGCGGCGTGCCTCCGGCGCAGCTTGGCGAAGGACAGATCGCGGCCGACCTCGACACCCAGGTGGAACCGGACCCCGCTCTCCTCGAGGTGGCGGATGCGGCGCAACACCACGGACTTCTCGAGCTTGAAGCCGGGAATGCCGTAGATGAGGAGACCGCCGGCGCGATCGTAGCGGTCGTAGACGTGGACCTGGAATCCGTGCTTGCGGAGCTGTTCGGCCGCCGCGAGGCCGGCCGGTCCGGCGCCCACGATCCCGACGCTCTCGGTCCGCTCGCGCAGCGGTCGGACGGGCTTCACCCAGCCGCGCTCGAAGGCGGTGTCGGTGATGAACCGCTCGACCGCACCGATCGTGACCGAGTGGAACCCCTTCTCCAGCACACAGTTGCCCTCGCAGAGCCGATCCTGCGGGCAGATCCGGCCGCACACCTCGGGCATGTTGTTGGTCGCCGAGGCGAGCTCGTAGGCCTCCTCGAGCCGCCCGTCGGCGGTCAGCATGAGCCAGTCGGGAATGTTGTTGTGCAGCGGGCAGTGCACCTGACAGAAGGGAATGCCGCACTGCTCGCAGCGCGCCGCCTGCTCGCGCGCCCGCTCCGGCGTGAACCGTCCGTAGATCTCGGCGAAATCGTGCGTTCGCTCGGCGACCGCCCGTTTGTCCGGCAGGCGCTGCTCGACCGACACGAATTGCATCATCTTGGCGGGCATCGTTCCCCCGGAGGCGCAGGATCCCGCGGGGGCTCGCCGCCGCGCGGGACCCCGCGCTTAGCGCCCGGCCCCGCGGCTGTAAATCGTCGAGGGAGGATTCGGTCCCATTTCGGTACCGAATTCGTCCACAACCGTCGCAGAAGAGCTGGACTCGCCCTACATACCCCCGGGCTGGCCCGATCGTATAGTCTCGAGGGGAGACTTTCAGCCAACCGGCAGGGTCGGCCCGCAGACGCGGTAAGCCGCCAGATAGTCCGGCACGACCACCTCGAGCGGCGTCGGCGTGATGCCGAGTTCCGCGAGGCCCGCCGCGCCCGGGCTCACCACATTGTCCCGCTCGAGGAGTGTCACCTGGTCGCGGGTGAGGGGTGGGTTCGGTAGGAGCTCGAGCAGACGCGCCTGCAACCGGGCGAGCGGAAAGGGAAGCGGCAGGAGCAGCCGTCGGCGGCCGGTGACCCGCAGCACGTATTCGAGCAGCTCCTTGAAGGTGTAGACCTTGGGCCCACCGAGCTCGTAAGTCCGCCCGGCCGCCTCGGGCCGCTCGAGGCCGGCCAGGATCGCCTCGGCCACGTCGCCCACATAGACCGGCTGGAAGCGCGTCGTCCCGCCCCCCACGAGCGGCAATGCCGGAGCGATCCGGGCCATCGCCGCGAAGCGGTTGAAGAAACCGTCCTCGGGCCCGAAGACGATGCTCGGCCTCAGGATCACGGCCTCCGGGAAGGCCGCCCGCACGGCCGCCTCGCCCTGTGCCTTGCTGCGGGCGTAGAGGCTCGCGGAGGCGGGATCGGCGCCGATCGCCGAGAGGTGCACCAGGCGACCGACCCCGGCTGCCCGCGCGGCTGCCCCGATCCGTCCGGGGAGCACGGCGTGCACTCGCTCGAAATCGCCGGCCCGCCGCTCGAACAGGATCCCCACGAGGTTGACCACGGCCGAGGCGCCCTCGACGAGCTTGGCGAGCGTCATTTCGTCCTCGGCGAAGCGGACGAGGACGATCTGGCCCGGGTCGCCCATCGGAAGGAGGTGGCCCGCGCTGTTCGGCGACCGGGTCGCGACCCGAAGGGTGGCACCGCGCGCTGCGAGCCGCCGCACCAGATGACGGCCGATGAAGCCCGCTCCGCCGAAGATCGTCACGATCTCGTCCCGCATGCCCGTCCCTCGTCTCGAGGCCACCCGCCGGCCCACCGTCGGGCGGCCGTTGACGCTCGCCCGGCTTGCTCCTAATGAGGCCGTCCGAAGCCCAGGTGGCGGAATTGGTAGACGCACTAGCTTCAGGTGCTAGCGCCCGCAAGGGCGTGGAGGTTCGAGTCCTCTCCTGGGCACCATCGGCCGCGGCGGCGGCCGGATGGTTCGTGGCGGGGCGGTGATGAGACCGGTGCTCCATCACGGCGACCTTCCCGAGGCCGTCGAGCTCGGGCCGGTCGTCGCGGTCGACACCGAGACGATGGGGTTGGACCCGTTCCGCGACCGTCTCTGTCTCGTCCAGCTGACCGACGGAGGTGGCACGGTTCATTTGGTCCGCATCGAGCGCGGCCAGCGAGCAGCGCCGCGTCTCGCGGCGGTCCTGAGCGACCCGAAGCGGCTCAAGGTGTTGCACTTCGCCCGCTTCGACCTCGCCATGCTGCGGCACCATCTGCGCATCACCTGTGCGCCGGTCTGGTGCACCAAGATCGCGAGCAAGCTGGTCCGCACCTACACGGACCGGCACGGTCTCAAGGATCTCTGCCGGGAGCTGCTCGGCGTCGAGCTCTCGAAGACGGAGCAGAGCTCCGATTGGGGTGGCGAGAGCTTCAGCGAGGCGCAGCTCCGCTACGCGGCGAGCGACGTGGTCCATCTCCACGCACTCAAGGAGCGCCTCGAGGCGATGCTCGAGCGGGAGGAGCGGCGGGCACTCGCCGAAGCCTGCATGGCTTTCCTACCGACCCGTGTCGAGCTCGACTTGGCCGGCTTCGCGGGCCTGGACCCCTTCGCCCACTGAGCGGGTCGCGGATCGGGACGCCGCGTTGACGATGGCGGGACCCTTTCCCATACTCCGACCGCTCGAAGGGCGGGGCCCGGCGGCGGTCGTGCAAATGTCCGGAGGAAACGACGCCTTGCGCGAAGATCGGGCTCCGCTCTGGCGGCCGCGCATCGGGCTCTCCGGCCCGCTCCGCGACCCGGCCGGCGACGAGCGGGCCCTGGCCGCCGGCAGGCGCGTCATCCGCAGCGAAGCCGAAGCGCTGTCGGCCCTCGAGCGGACGATCGGCGACAGCTTCGCGGCCGCGGTCGACCTCCTGGCCGGCATCGAGGGCCGGGTCGTGGTCACCGGGATGGGCAAGAGCGGGCACGTCGCCCGCAAGATCGCAGCGACCCTCGCCTCGACCGGCACGCCGGCACTCTTCGTCCATCCGGCCGAGGCCAGTCACGGCGATCTGGGCATGATCACCGCCCAGGACGCGGTCCTGGCCCTGTCCAATTCGGGCGAGACCAGCGAGCTCAAGGATCTCACCCTCTATACTCGCCGCTTCGCGATCCCGCTCGTGGCCGTGGTCGGCCGGGCGCCGAGCACGCTCGCCGAAGCCGCCGACCTCGCGATCGTCCTGCCTCCGGTCGGCGAGGCCTGTCCGATGGGGCTCGCCCCCACTACCTCGACCACCTGCATGCTGGCACTCGGCGATGCGCTCGCCGTTGCGCTGCTCGAGCGCTCCGGCTTCACCGCTCGCGAGTTCGCCGTCTTCCACCCGGGCGGCAAGCTCGGCGCGCAGCTGCTGCGGGTCGAACAGATCATGCGGCGCGGCGATCAGGTGCCGCTCGTCGGGCTCGATGCGAGCGCCCGCGAGACGGTCCTCGAAATGACCCGCGGCTGCCTGGGGTGCGTCGGTGTGGTCGATCCCGAGGGGCGGCTGGTCGGCATCGTGACCGACGGCGACCTCCGTCGCCACCTGACCGACGACCTTCTCGCCCAGCGCGCACGCGACATCATGACCCGCGATCCGCGAACGATCGAAGGTCGGGCGCTGGCGGTCGAAGCGGTCGCCCTGATGAACGATCCGAAGCGACCGATCACGGTTCTCTTCATCACCGAGGACGACCGCCCGATCGGCGCCCTGCATCTGCACGATTGCTTGAGGGCGGGCATTGTCTGAGCACCGGTCGCCCCTGTTCGTTCTCCTGCTGGGCGGTTCCCTACTGCTCGGCTCGCCGTCGGCGGGCCGGGCCCAGGCCGTTCTGCCCGGGCAGGACTCGACTGCCCCGATCGAGATCGTCGCCGACAGCCTCGTGGTCCGGCAGAACGAGCGGCTCGCCGTCTTCTCGGGCAACGTCGATGCCACCCAGGGCGATCGCTCGCTGCGCGCCGACGAGCTCAAGGTCTTCTACGGCGAGGAGCGGCCCGGCGGCGGCCAGGGCATCCGACGGATCGAAGCGACGGGCCGCGTCGTGGTCGTAGAGCCCGGTCAGACCGCCCAGGGCGATCGAGGTGTCTACGATCCGGACGCCGGCCGCATCCGACTCGATGGTAACGTGGTCTTAACCAGGGGCGACAATATTGTCCGCGGCGGCCAGCTGGAGATGGACCTCGCCACCGGGACCGCAGTGGTCCGGGCGGCGAGGGCCGGCGGCCCGCCGGGTGAGCGCGTGCGGGCGCTGTTCGTGCCCCGGGAGGGGCAGGCCCAGGGTCGCCCCGCGGCGGCCGAGAAGCCACGGGAACAGCCGGCGCGCTGAGCGGGGAGCTCTCGGGCGGTGGCGACGGTGGTCGCGGAGATCGCGGAGCGGGCGGCACACGGAGCCGGCGTGCCGACGGGCCGGGCGGATGCGGCGGGGTGGCCGGCCGCCGCGCTCGGCTGTGAGGCGGTCTCGAAGAGCTACAAGGGGCGCCGGGTCCTCGATTCCGTCACGCTCCACGTCGCACCGGGCGAGGCCGTCGGTCTGTTGGGGCCGAACGGTGCGGGCAAAACCACTTCCTTCTATATTCTGACCGGCCTGATCGCGCCCGACGCCGGGCGGGTCCTGCTCGACGGTACCGACGTCACCCGTCTGCCGATGTATCGCCGGGCCCGGCTCGGGGTCGGCTATCTCCCGCAGGAAGCCTCGATCTTCCGCGGTCTCACGGTCGAGGAGAACCTCACGGCCGTGCTCGAGCTGCACGAGCCCTCCCGGGTGGCCAGAGCCCGCCGGCTCGAGCTCCTGCTCGAGGAGTTCGGTCTCGCGCGATTGCGCCGCTCCTCGGCCCTCGCGCTCTCCGGAGGCGAACGCCGCCGGGTCGAGATCGCCCGGGCACTCGCCGCCGAGCCGCGCTACATGCTGCTCGACGAACCGCTGGCCGGTATCGACCCGATCAATGTGGGCGAGATCCGTGCCCTCGTGGCCCATCTCAAGGAGCGCGGCATCGGTGTGCTGATCACCGACCACAATGTGCGCGACACGCTCGCGATCATCGATCGCGCCTACATCCTGCACGAGGGTCGCCTGCTGCGGGAGGGCACACCGTCCGAGATCGTCGCCGACCCCTTGGTGCGGCGCGTCTATCTCGGGGACCGGTTCTCTCTCTGAGGGCGGGGCACAGCCGTGAGCGTGGGCCTGCGTCTCGAGGTTCGACAGAGCCAGGGGCTCGTTCTCACGCCCCAGCTCCAGCAGGCGATCCGGCTGCTGCAGCTCAACAATCTCGAACTCGCGGCGGTCGTCGACCGGGAGCTCGCCGAGAACCCGTTTCTGATCCGCGCCGAGTCCGAACGGCTCGCTCCCGCAGCACCCGTCGAACGCGAAGCCGAGCTGTCGGGACGACCCGGACTGCCCCCCGGCCGGGCCGGCGAGGACGAGGGCTGGGCGGCTGCCGGGGCGCCGGTGGCCGCCGATCGCCGGCTGAGCGTCGAGCGCCGCGGTGCGTCCCAGCCGGACGATGGCGAGGTGGCGCTCGAAGGCCGCCTCGTCCGGCCGCCGACCCTGGCCGAGCATCTTCGCGCCCAGCTCGCGCGCCAGCGTCTGACGCCGGCGGTCGCCGCGCTCGCCGACCACCTCGTCGACTGGCTGGCCGAGGACGGCTATCTGCGGGAGACCGACGGCGAGCTCGCCCGGGCGCTCGGTGCGAGCGAAGCCGAGATCGCGGCTGCGCGGGCGGCGATCCTGCGCTGCGAGCCGATCGGCTGTGGTGCCCGTGACCTCAAGGAATGCCTGGCGGCCCAGCTCGCCGACCGCGATCGGTTGGATCCGGCGATGGCGACCCTGCTCGACAATCTGCCGCTGGTCGCCCGGGCCGATTTCACCGCGCTCCAGCGCGTCTGCAGGGTCGATCTCGACGACGTCAAGGAGATGATCCTCGAGATCAAGCGGCTGGACCCCAAACCCGGCCTCTCCCTGGCCCCGCCCGAGCCCGTGGAGGTCGTTCCGGACGTGATCGTCCGGCGCACCGGCCGGCGCAGCTGGCGCGTCGAGCTCAACCAGGCTACCCTTCCCCGCCTTCTCGTCGACCGCAGCTACTATGCCGAGATCAGCCGACGCTGTGGCGAGCGGCGGGAGCGGGAGTTCCTCTCCGAGCGCTACCAGGCGGCGAGCTGGCTCGTCAAAGCACTCGACCAGCGCGCCCGAACCGTGCTGCGCGTCACCCGTGCCGTGTTCGCTCGCCAGGTCGGCTTCCTCGAGCGGGGCCCGGCGGGCCTGCGGCCGCTCGTCCTTCGCGACGTGGCGGAGGCCACCGGCCTCCACGAGAGCACGGTGAGCCGGGCCACGGCGGACAAATACGTCGCGACCCCGCTCGGGACCTTCCCGCTGCGCTACTTCTTCACCACCGCGATCGCTGCGACCGAGCAGGGCGCGAGCCACAGCGCCGAGGCGATCCGCCAGGAGATCCGCCGCTTGATCGAGAGCGAGCAGGGGGATGCGGTGTTGTCCGACGACCAGATCGTGGCCGCGCTACGCGACCGCGGCGTCGTGATCGCCCGGCGGACCGTGGCGAAGTATCGAGAATCGCTCGGCATCGCTTCCTCGGTCCAGCGACGCCGGGCCAAGGCTCTCGCTTCGTGAGCACGACCGACCGGCTCGTCGTTCGGCCGGCCGCCGACGCGCTCTCGCGCCGCGAGGAGGTGGCCGCGTGATCGACCTCGGAACCCTAGTGACGCCGGATCGGGTGCTGCTCGACCTCAAGGCGACCAGCAAGCGCCAGGTGCTGCGCAGCCTGGCCCAGGCGGCGGCCCGCGTGACCGGGGTCGACGCCGAGGTGATCCTGGAAGCGCTCCTCCAGCGCGAGCGTCTCGGAACCACGGGCCTCGGCGGCGGCATCGCGATTCCCCATGCGCGAATCCCCGAGCTCGCGGGCTTCACGGGCTT
>DAIOUO010000044.1:11460-15237 GCA_036759485.1 Geminicoccaceae bacterium
CCCGGCGATCCCGTGTTCCTCCTCCTGGCGCCGGAAGGCGCCGGCACCGACCACCTCAAGGCGCTCGCGCGCATCGCCCGGCTGCTGCGCGACGAGGAGCTCTGCGAGGCGCTCCGGGCTTGCGAGGATCGGGCCAAGGTGCACGCGATCCTCGTCGGGCGCCCCGAGGGGCCGCGGTGAGCGGCGGTCCCGGGCTCCCCTGTCTGCACGCGAGCTGTGTCCGCTGGCTCGGGCGCGGCTTGCTGCTACTCGGGCCGCCGGGTCGCGGCAAATCGGACCTGCTCCTCCGACTGCTCGAGGCGGGTGCCGATCTGGTGGCCGACGACCTCGTCGAGCTCGAGGTCCGCAACGGCCGTCTGGCAGCCCGGCCGAAGGCCGAGCCGGGCCTCGTCGAGCTGCGCGGTCAAGGGCTGTTCCGCCTGCCGGCGCTCACGAGCCAGCCCGTCCATCTCCTGGTCGACTGTCGCCAGCGCCTCGTCGAACGGCTCCCCGAGCCCGTTCTCGAGCCTCTCCTCGGCGTCGCCCTGCCGCGCATCGTGCTCGCCTGCCGCGAGGCCTCGGCCTTGGCGCGTCTGCGGACGGTGCTGCTCGCAGCTCCGATCGCTACGGGATCGGCATGAGCCGGATCGTGATCGTCACGGGCATGTCGGGGGCGGGCCGCAGCTCCTGCCTGCGGATCCTCGAGGATGTCGGTTACGAGGCGGTCGACAATCTGCCGTTCCAGCTCCTCACGCGTCTGCTGCGGCCGAGCGAACCTCCCGAGCGCCCGCTCGCGGTCGGTGTCGACAGTCGAACCCGCGGGCTCGTGCCCGTCGAGCTCGTGCGCGAGGTGGAGCGGTTCCGCGCCGAGGCCACGACGCCGATCCGGCTCGTCTTTTTCGAATGCGACGACGACGTCCTGCAGCGCCGCTACACCGAGAGCCGCCGCCGCCACCCGCTCGCCCAGGACCGGCCGGTGACCGACGGGATCGCCCGCGAGCGGGTGCTCATGGCCCCGCTCAAGGCTGCGGCCGATCTCGTGATCGACACGAGCTCGAGCACGCTCGCCGACCTTCGGCGACGCGTCGTGGCCGAACTCGGCCCCCAAGCGGAGGGCCGGCTCACGATCACCGTCCTCTCCTTCTCGTTCCGCAACGGCCTGCCGCGCGAGGCCGACATCGTGTTCGACGCTCGATTCCTGGCCAATCCGCACTATGTGCAGGCGCTGCGCCCGCTGACCGGGCTCGACCCGGCAGTGCGGGACCACATCGCACAGGATCCGGACTGGAGCCCGACCCTGGATCGGCTGGAGGCTCTCTTGATGCCGCTCGTGCCGCGCTACCGGGCCGAAGGGAAGAGCTACCTCACCATCGCCGTCGGCTGCACCGGCGGCCGGCATCGCTCGGTCGCCCTCGCCGAGGAGCTCGGCCACAGACTGCGATCCGCCGGCTGGCGAGCCGCGGTGGTCCACCGCGATCTCGTGGAGCGCGAGCGCGATCCGGCGGAGCCGCCCCGATGATCGGCCTCGTGCTCGTCACCCACGGACGTCTCGCCGCGGAGTTCCTCGCGGCTGTCGAGCACGTCGTCGGGCCCCAGCCACAGGCCCGGGCCATCTGCATAGGGGTCGACGACGACATCGAGCGACGCCGGGCCGAGATCGTCGAAGCGGTGCGCGCGGTCGACAGCGGTCAGGGTGTCGTGATCCTGACCGACATGTTCGGTGGCACGCCGTCCAACCTCGCCATCTCGACCATGGACCGGCCGGGTGTCGAGGTCATCGCCGGCGTCAATCTGCCGATGCTGATCAAGCTCGCGTCGGTGCGCGCGAGCGAGCCCCTGGCAGCGGCTGTCACCGCCGCCCAGGAAGCCGGCCGCAAATACATCAACGTGGCGAGTCGGCTCCTCGTGGTCGACCGGAGCTGAGCCGAGGTGCCCGAAGCACCGCTCACGCGCGAAGTGACCGTGGTCAACCGGCTCGGGCTGCACGCCCGCGCCGCCGCCCGCTTCGTGCGGCTCGCCGAGCGCTTCGACGCCCGCGTCCTGGTCGCCAAAGACGATCTCGAAGTGGTCGGCACCTCGATCCTCGGTCTGATGATGCTCACTGCGGCGACGGGCTCGGTCCTGAGGCTCAGCGCCACGGGACCGGAGGCTGCGGCCGCGCTCGAGGCCCTGGCCGACCTCGTGGCCCGGGGGTTCGACGAGGAGTGAGCTCCGGGCCCGCCGGGCGACCGGCTTGCCGCCGCCGGGCGCACCGTGGTTTAAGCCCGCGGGCCCGAGCCGGTCGGGCACGTGCGCCCGACCACCGGCCCCGTCAGAGAGAGGCTCATGACCGCATCGCAGGATTTTCACGTGGCCAACCTCGCGCTCGCCGATTGGGGGCGCAAGGAAATCGCGATCGCCGAGACCGAGATGCCGGGGCTCATGGCGATCCGCGAGGAATACGGGCCGCTGCAGCCCCTGCGCGGCGCCCGTATCGCGGGCTGCCTCCACATGACCATCCAGACGGCGGTCCTGATCGAGACGCTGCTCCACCTCGGTGCCTCGGTC
This sequence comes from Geminicoccaceae bacterium, assembly GCA_036759485.1. Taxonomy (GTDB): domain Bacteria; phylum Pseudomonadota; class Alphaproteobacteria; order Geminicoccales; family Geminicoccaceae; genus JANXAZ01. The sequence continues at coordinate 13,987 of DAIOUO010000044.1, forward strand.
CGATGGGCGTCTTGCAACATCTTCTCGACCCAGGACCACGCCGCGGCGGCGATGGCAGCCCGCGGTGTCCCCGTCTTCGCCCGCAAGGGCGAGACCCTCGAAGAATATTGGCAGTTCGTGCACCGCATCTTCGAGTGGGCCGACGGCGGGCTACCGAACATGATCCTGGACGACGGTGGCGACGCCACTCTCCTGGTCGTGCTCGGCAGTCGGGCCGAGCGCGATCCCTCGGTCCTCGCCCATCCGACGAGCGAGGAAGAGGAGGTACTGTTCGCCGCGATCCGCCGTCGGATCGCCGAACGCCCGGGCTGGTACGGCAAGGCCCTGGCCAACATCCGCGGTGTGAGCGAGGAGACGACGACCGGTGTGCACCGGCTCTACGAGCTCCAGCGCAAGGGCGAGCTCCCGTTCCCGGCGATCAACGTCAACGACTCGGTGACCAAGTCGAAGTTCGATAATCTCTACGGTTGCCGAGAGAGCCTGGTCGACGGCATCCGCCGCGCCACCGACGTCATGCTCGCCGGCAAGGTCGCCGTGGTCTGTGGCTTCGGTGACGTCGGCAAAGGATCCGCCGCCAGCCTGCGCAACGCGGGCGCGCGCGTGCTGGTGACCGAGATCGACCCGATCTGCGCCCTGCAGGCGGCGATGGAGGGCTACGAGGTCACCACCATGGAGGACGCGGCCCCCCGCGGCGACATCTTCGTGACCGCGACCGGCAACGTCGACGTGATCACACTCGACCACATGCGGCAGATGAAGGACCGAGCGATCGTTTGCAACATCGGCCATTTCGACAGCGAGATCCAGGTCGCCGCTCTCCGCAATTTCCGCTGGCACAACGTCAAGCCGCAAGTGGACGAGATCGAGTTCCCCGACGGCAAGCGGATCATCCTGCTGGCCGAAGGGCGGCTCGTGAACCTGGGCTGTGCCACCGGCCATCCGAGCTTCGTGATGTCGGCCTCCTTCTCGAACCAGACACTCGCCCAGATCGAGCTCTGGAACCATCACGAGAAGTACGAGAACAAGGTTTACACCCTCCCCAAACGCCTCGACGAGAAGGTGGCGGCCCTCCATCTCGCCAAGATCGGCGTCAAGCTCACCAAGCTCACACCCAAGCAGGCCGCCTATATCGGCGTGCCGATCGAGGGCCCCTACAAACCGGAGCATTATCGCTATTGAGCCGCTGGATCGCCTGGTCGTCGAGCTCCGGGGACCGGCCGCGACCGAGGCCCTCGCGGCCCGGCTCGCGGC
>DAIOUO010000045.1:0-15196 GCA_036759485.1 Geminicoccaceae bacterium
GCCGAACTCGAAGCGGCCCGTGCCGAGGCCGGCCGCCACGGAGACCGGCAGGAGAGTGGCGAGACCGGTCCGCCGACGTCGGCGCCGGTTCCAGGTCGCCAGATGCTCCTCGAGCTCGGCGATGCGCGGGTCCAGGGCCATGGCTCAGCCGCTCCGCTGCGAGGCGTAGAGACGCTCGACGAGGTCGATGAGGCCGGCACGACGACGTGCCGCGAGCTCGGCCGGGCCGGGATCGGCCCAGTCCTCGCCCAACACCCTGATGCCCTCGGCGCGCTCGGCGAGCTCGACCGCGGCGAGCCAGGGCAAGATCGCCACCGCGATCGCCACGGCCCCGGCCGCGAGCGCCGCCCAGAGGGCCGAGGCGAAGCCGACGGCGAGCAGGACGACCCCGCCGACCAGAAGCCCGATCGCCCAGGTACGATGCTGCCGGGCGTTGCGGTCGAGCTCGGCCGCCATCCGCTCGAACACGATCGCGCCGGGGACGCCGGATCGGGAGCTGCCGTGTTCGTTCGGCCCGTTCTCGCTCATTCCCGAACCCGTCGGCCAGAAAGCCCACCGCCGGCGGCAGAGTGCACGGGAAAAAGCGAATTGCAACCGGCCGAAGCCCGCCCGATCAGCGGGTGGTGAGCTTGAGCTCGATACGGCGGTTGCGGCGCCACGCCTCCTCGCCATCGCCTGGGTCGAGCGGCTGGAACTCGCCGAAGCCCCGGGCGGCGAGCCGCTCGGCCGGGATCCCGAGCGCCATGAGCTGGCGGACCACGCTGATCGCCCGGGCGGTCGACAGCTCCCAGTTCGAGGGGAAGCGCGGTGTGGCGATCGGCCGCCGGTCGGTGTGGCCGTCGACCTGCAGCACCCAGGGCAGCTCGGGCGGAATCTCGTTCGCGATCTGCCGGAGCGTGGCGGCGAGCTTGGCGATCTCGGCCGCCGCCCCGGGGCCGAGCTCGGCCTCGCCGGGGGCGAACAGGACCTCGGACTGGAAGACGAAGCGGTCGCCCACGATCCGCACGTCCTCGCGGTCGCCGAGTACCCGCCGCAGCCGGCCGAAGAAGTCGGAGCGGTACTGGGCGAGCTCCTCGACCCGGTTGGCGAGGGCCTGGTTCAGCCGCTGGCCGAGCTCGGCGATCCGGAGCCCCTGCCGATCGATCTCGGCCTGCTTGTCGGCGAGTGTCCGGTCCATGAGCGCGAGCTGGGCGCCGAGGCTCTGGATGCGGGCGACGAGCCGGCGCACCTCCTCTTCGGCGGCCCCACGACCGGCCGCCTGCGCGTCCCGCTCGGCCAAGAGCGCGTCGCGGGCAGCGCGCAAGGCCTCGACCTGGCGGCGCAACTCGACGAGCTCGCCGAGCTGGACCTCGAGCTTCTCGCGGTCGGCGGCGAAGGCCCGCTTGGTCTCCTCGAGCTCGCGGGAAAGCGCGGAGCTGCGCCGCTCGCTCGCTTCCCTGGCGAGCCTGCTCTCCTCGAGTAGCCGCTCGAGGCCGGCCCGCTCGAGGGCGAGCCGGCGCAGGCCCGCGTCGAGCTCGGCCCGCTCGCCCTCGAGCCGGGCGAGCCGGTCCTCGACGTCGCGCCGTTCGGCCTCGCTCGCCTGCAGTCGGCGGCTCTCCTCGGCGAGGCTCGCGCGCAGCCGCTGGGCGGCGAGCCGCTCCTGCTCGAGCTGGTCGGTCGTGCTCTTGAGGCGCTGCTGCAGCTGCTCGACGGTCTCGTCGCGACCCTCGAGCACCTGGCTCAAGAAGAACTGGCCGAGCACGAAGACCACGAGGAGGAAGATGATGGCGAGGAGCAGGGTCGAGAGCGCGTCGACGAAGCCCGGCCAGATCTCGGGTTGACGCAGCTCGCGGCGGGCGCGGGCCATCGCTCAGTCCTTGGCGAGCGCGGGCTCGCCGGCGGCCGCCGCCACCGTGCGGGCGAGCACTCGGAGCTCGTGGCGGATCTCGCGCGAGAGCTCGCTGCGGCCGCGGCCGAGTTCCTCGACGAGCCGAGCGAGCTGGAGATCGAGGTTGCGGATGTGCGCCCGGACCTGCTCGTCGGCGAGCCCGCCCGTGGCGGGCCGGGCGAGCTCGCGGGCGATCGCCGCCTGGCCCTCGGCGAGCCGGGCGAGCACTTCCTGCTCGCGCTGCAGGCCCTCGCCGAGCGCGGCGAGGCGCTCGGCGAGCTGGTGGAGGACGGCATCGAGGCGGGCGCGGCCGTCCTCGCCGCGGGTCAGGAGACCCTGCAGACGGTCGAGGCTCTCGGCGGTCTGCTGGAGGAGGCCCGTGACGTAGGCCGGCAGAGGCGGTCCCGCGGCGAACTCGCCCGACGAGCCCTCGGCGGTGGCGTGCCGGGTCATGCCGCCCAGCCACTCCTCGAGCTCGTTGGTGAAGCCGTTCTGCGCCTGGCTCGCCTGGAGATCGAGGAAGCCCACGACGAGCGAGCCGGCGAGGCCGAAGAGGGAAGCGCCGAAGGCCGTGCCCATGCCGCCGATCGGCTTCCGCAGGCCCTCCTTCATCTCGTTGAAGAGAGCGACGAAATCGCCGCCGCCGATACTCAGGCCGGAGATCACGTTGCCGATCGCTCCGATCGCCTCGATCAAGCCCCAGAAGGTACCGAGCAGGCCGAGGAAGATCAGGAGGCTGGTCTGGTAGCGGGCGATCTCGCGGCTCTCCTCGAGGCGCGAGGCCGCGCTGTCGAGCAGGTGGCGGGCGGTGGTCGGCGTGAGCTGGGTGCGCCCCCGCCGGTCGCGCTCGCTCAACACGGCGAGGATCGGCGAGAGGATGGCCGGCGGCTCCAGGCGACCGAGCGGGGCACCCATCCGGTGCGCCGCGATCCACTGCAGAGCCGGCCTGAGCGCCAGGATGCGGCGCAGGTTGTAGACGATGCCGGTCACGAGCACCGCGAGGATCAGGCCGTTGAGCCAGGGATTGAACTGGAACGCCCGCCAGATCACGGGAAACAGCACGGCGGCGACCGAGAGGGCGACCAGCAGAAAGCCGATCGAGCGGTAGAGGAAACGTTGCGGGTTGGACATCGTTGCTCCCGGCGATCGTCGCGCGGCGCCCACACTCTACCGCAGGGGCGGCGTCGTGCCACGGGGCCCGGCGTGGGGCGCGACGGCCGGGACGATGGCACGCCCGGCCGGACCGTGGCAGCATGCCGCTACAGCGATCCCGGGAGCGCACCGTGCCGACGATCGACATCGACAAGGTCTGCTGGGTGATCCTCAAGGCCCGCGAGTTCGACGCCAAGACCGCGCCGGTCGAGGAGGAGCCGGGCTCCAACCCGGCCGACGAGGAGATGCGCGAGGTCCTCGAGGCCTATCCCGAGGACACGGTCGAGGAGGAGCTGCGCGCCTTCATCGACAGCCTCAACGAGGACGAGCAGATCGAGCTCGTAGCGCTCGCCTGGGTGGGGCGCGGCAGCTTCTCGGCCGAGGAGTGGGCCGAGGCGGTGGCCGAGGCGCGCCGCGCCCACAACGACCGGACCGCCGACTATCTCCTCGGCATGCCGTTGTTGAGCGACTATCTGCTCGAGGGGCTCGCGGCCTTCGGGCTCTCCTGCGAGGAGTGAGGACCCGGGCGGCTTCGATCGGCCGACCGGAGCCGAATCCCGGTTCCTCCACGGCACGCGGAGCCGGCGAGCGGGCTTCCGACCGCGTGCCGGCACCGGCTGGCGGCGGCCGTTCCACGCGCTCGCTGGAGCCACGCGGTCGACGGTCGCTCGACGCTTGCGGCGCGACCGCTCAGCGATGCTCGCGCAGGACGTGGCCCGCGAGGTAGAGCGAGCCGCAGACCAGGACGAAGCCGGGCGGCGGCTCGGCGGCGGCCAGGGCCCGGGCGGCCTCGAGCGGGGAAGGGGCGGGTTCGGCGCGAATCCCGAGCCGGCGGCCGATCGCCGCCTCCTCGATCGGATCGCGGGTCGCCGGCTCGTCCGGGACGGCCACCGTCCGGAGCGAGGCGACGAGCGGGGCGAGCGGCCGGAGGAACGCTTCGAGGTCCTTGGTCGCGAGCATGCCCAGGATCAGGTGGACCGGCCGGCCGCGGGCGAGCGCCGGCAGGCTCGCCGCCAACACCTCGCCGGCCGCCGGATTGTGACCGCCGTCGAGCCAGAGCTCGAAACCGTTACCGAGCGCCTCGACCATCGGCCCCTGCGAGAGACGCTGCAGGCGGGCCGGCCAACGCGCCTCGACCAGGCCGCGGGCGATCGAAGCGGGGGGCGGCGACAGCGCACCCAGGCTCCGAGCCGCCACCACCGCGAGGCCGGCATTGTCGATCTGGTGCACGCCCGGGAGCGAGGGCAGGGGAAGCTCGAGCGTGGTGGCACCGTCCTCGACCCGGAGCGTCTCCCCCGCGCGCCGGGCCGTCCAGTCGCGGCCGTGGACCCGCAAGGGGCAGCCCAGGGCACGGGCACGGGCCTCCAGAACGGCGAGGGCTTCGGGCCGCTGCGGCCCCGCGATCGCCGGGACTTCGGGCTTGAGGATTCCCGCCTTCTCGGCGGCGATCGCGGCGAGCGTGGTACCGAGGAAGGCCTCGTGGTCCATCGAGATCGGGCTCAAGAGCACGAGCTTCGGCCGCTCGACGGTGTTGGTCGCATCGAGCCGGCCGCCGAGCCCGGTCTCGAGCAGGAGCACGTCGGCCGGGGTCTCGGCGAAGATCAGGAAGGCCGCTGCCGTCGTGATCTCGAAGAAGGTGATCGGGGCGCTGCCGTTGGCGCGCTCGCAGGTCTCGAGGGCGGCGACCAGGCGCCCGTCGTCGACGGGCACGGCGTCGATCAGGATCCGCTCGTTGAAGCGCACGAGGTGCGGAGAGATGTAGCGCAGCGTGCGACGGCCGGCCGCCCGCAGCATCGCGTCGAGCAGGGCGAGCGTGCTGCCCTTGCCGTTGGTGCCGGCGATGTGGATCACCGGGGGCAGGCGGCGCTCGGGATGGTCGAGACGGGCGAGCAGCCGCTCGATGCGGCCGAGCGAGAGGTCGATGCGCTTGGGGTGGAGCTCCGCCAGGCGGCGGAGGATCGGCTCAGCCGGGCTCGCCATCGACCGCCGCCTCGACCACCGTGGCCGCCGGCGCGGCCGTCGCCTCGACCGGCTCGACCGGTGCGGGCAGGGGCACCGGGCGGAGCAGGAGGTCGAGCAGCCGGGCGAGCGTCGCCCTGAGCTCGAAGCGGTGGACCACCATGTCGACCATGCCGTGGGCGAGGAGGTACTCGGCCTTCTGGAAGCCGGGCGGCAGCTTCTCCCGGATGGTCTGCTCGATGACCCGGGCACCGGCGAAGCCGATCACCGCGCCGGGCTCGGCGATGTGGATGTCGCCGAGCATCGCGAAAGAGGCGGTGACACCTCCGGTCGTGGGGTCGGTCAGCACGACGATGTAGGGCAGCCCCGCTTCCTTGACCTGGTCGACCGCGATCGTGGTGCGGGCCATCTGGACGAGGGAGAGCGTGCCCTCCTGCATGCGCGCCCCACCCGAGGCGGTGACCACGACGAACGCGGAGCGCGCCTCCACCGCGCGGCGGGCGGCGGCGACGAAGGCCTCGCCCACGGCACTGCCCATCGAGCCGCCCATGAACTCGAAGTTCATGACCGCGAGGACGACCGGGAGGCCGCCGATCCTGCCCTCCGCGGCCTCGAGCGCATCGCCCGCCTTGGTCTTGCTCTGGGCCTCCTTGAGCCGATCGGTGTAGCGCTTGGTGTCGCGGAAGCGGAGCGGGTCGACCGGCACCTTGGGCGGCTCGAGCCGCTGCCAGCTGCCCTCGTCCAAGAGCGTGCGGAAGCGGAACTCGGGCCCGACCCGCATGTGGTGGCTGCAGTGCGGGCAGACCCGCTGGTTGGACTCGAGGTCGCGGTGGAAGATCATCCGCTCGCAGGAGGGGCACTGGTGCCAGAGATTCTCCGGCACCTCGGGCTTGGGCGCACCGCGCTCGACCAACGCCCGGATCTTCGGGCGCACATAGGACGTCAGCCAGTTCACGACCGGGCCGTCCGTACCGCCCGGGCGAGCACCTCGACCCGGCCGTGGACCGCGGCCACGAGGCCCTTGCCGGGTCTGCCCTGGGCATCGAGATGGGCGGCGACCTCGGCGACCAGCGCCGAGCCGACCACCGCGGCATCGGCGAGCCGGGCAATCGCCGCCGCCTGCTCGGGCGTCTTGATGCCGAAACCCACGGCGATCGGCAGCTCGGTGTGCCGGCGCAGCCGGTCGACCTGCGGTGCGACCGCCTCGGCCAGAGCCTCCTTCACCCCCGTGATGCCGGTGAGCGACACGTAGTAGAGAAAGCCGCGGACATTGCGCAGTACCACGGGCAACCGGCGGTCGTCGGTGGTGGGGGTGGCGAGGCGGACGAAGTCGAGCCCGCGCTCGAGGGCCGGCAGGCAGAGCTCCTCGTCCTCTTCGGGCGGCAGATCGACCACGATGAGCCCGTCGACCCCGGCGCTCACCGCCTCGTCGAGGAAGCGCAGCCGGCCATAGGCCCAGATCGGGTTGTAATAGCCCATGAGCACGACCGGGGTCGTGTCGTCCCGGGCGCGGAAGCGGCGCACGCATTCGAGGGTGCGGGCGAGCGTGATGCCGGCGGACAGCGCGCGCAGATTGCCCGCCTGGATCGTCGGGCCGTCGGCCATCGGGTCGGAAAACGGCATGCCGACCTCGATCAGATCGGCACCGGCCGCCGGCAACCCCTCGAGCAGTCGCTCGAAGGTCGGGATGTCGGGATCGCCGGCCACGAGGAAGGTGACGAGGCCGGCGCGCCCCTCGCGCCGGAGCTCGGCGAAGCGGCGCTCGATGCGGGTCGTCAAAGCTCGACTCCGAGATGGCGGGCGACGGTGTAGACGTCCTTGTCGCCGCGGCCGCAGAGATTGACCACGACGAGCGCGTCCTTCGGCAGCGAGGGGGCGATCCTGGCCGTGGCGGCGAGCGCGTGCGCTGGCTCGAGGGCGGGCAGGATCCCCTCGAGGCGGGCCAGGGTCTCGAAGGCCTCGAGCGCCTCGCGGTCGGTGGCGGCGGTCACCTCGAGGCGGCCGATGTCCTTGAGCCAGGAATGCTCGGGGCCGATACCGGGATAGTCGAGGCCGGCCGAGATCGAGTGCGGCTCGATCACCTGGCCGTCCTCGTCCTGCAGCAGATAGGAGCGCGAACCGTGCAGGATGCCGGGCCGGCCCTTGAGCATGGCGGCCGCGTGCAGGCCGGTGTCGAGCCCTTCGCCGGCGGCCTCCACCGCGACGAGCCGGACCTCGCGGTCGTCGAGGAAGGGGTGGAAGAGGCCCATGGCGTTGGACCCGCCGCCGACCGCGGCCACGAGCAGGTCGGGCAGCCGGCCCTCCTTCTCGAGGATCTGGGCCTTGGCCTCGCGGCCGATCACGGATTGGAAGTCGCGGACCATCGCCGGGTAGGGGTGCGGCCCGGCGACCGAGCCGATCAGGTAGAAGGTGGTCTCGACGTTGGTGACCCAGTCCCTGAGCGCCTCGTTCATGGCGTCTTTGAGCGTACGCGAGCCCGAGCTCACGGGCCGGACCTCCGCACCCAGAAGACGCATGCGGAAGACGTTGGGCTTCTGTCGCTCGATGTCCCGCTCGCCCATGTAGACCACACAGTCGAGGCCGAGCCGAGCGCAGACCGTGGCGGTCGCGACTCCGTGCTGACCGGCGCCGGTCTCGGCGATGATGCGGCGCTTGCCCATGCGCTTGGCGAGCAGGGCCTGGCCGATGCAGTTGTTGATCTTGTGCGCGCCGGTGTGGTTGAGCTCGTCGCGCTTGAGGTAGATCTTGGCACCACCGAGCGCTTCGGTGAGCCGCTCGGCGAAGTAGAGCGGCGAGGGCCGACCGACGTAATCGGCGAGCCAGGCGTCGAGCTCTGCCTGGAAGCCCGGGTCGCGGCGGACCGCCTCCCAGGCCGCCTCGAGCTCGAGGATGCAGGGCATCAGAGTCTCGGCCACGAAGCGGCCGCCGTAGAGGCCGAAACGGCCGCGCTCGTCGGGGCCGGTCCTGAGGCTGTTGGCGATGGTCAATCCGGTTCCTCCGCGCGGCGGGCGCCGAGCCGCCGCGCCTCCGCCATGAACGCCCGGAGCTTCTCCGGGTCCTTGATTCCGGGCGCCCGCTCGAGCCCGCTCGAGGCATCGACGATGGGTGGCCGCAGCCGGGCCCTCGCAGCCGCGAGATTGCCGGCATCGAGGCCGCCCGCCAAGGCCCAGGGCAAGGGCGGATCGAGGCCTTCCAGCAGGCGCCAGTCGAAGGGCAGGCCATGGCCGCCGGGCCAGGCCGCACCGGGCGGCGGGCGGGCGTCGAACAAGAGGAGATCGGCCGCCTCGTAGAACGCCTCGACCCCTTCGAGGTCGGCCGCCTCGCCGACCCTGAGGGCCTTCATCACCCGACAGCCGGTGGAAAGGCCGATCGCCCGCACGCGCTCGGGCGTCTCGCTGCCGTGCAGCTGGAGCAGGTCGAGAGGCGCATGGGCCAGGACGTGGGCGAGGAAGGCGTCGGTCGGGTCGACCGTCACGCCGACCGTGCGGACCGTCGAGGGCACGCGGGTCAGGAGCTCGGCGAGCCGCTCGGGCGGCACGAAGCGCGGCGAGGGCGGGTAGAGCACGAAGCCCAGGAAGCTCGCGCCGAGCTCGACCGCGAGCTCGACCGCCGCGGGCTCGGTGAGCCCGCAGATCTTGACACGGAAGCTCACGCGCCGGGCTCCGCGGCGGCGGGGCGGGCGGTGGTGTGGACGGCCATCGGGGCGGACGGTCCGCTGCGCGAGGGATCGCGCGGCTCCTAGCAGATCCGTGCACGCTGTGAAGGAGCCTTCGGGCTCAGCGCGGAGCGCGCTCGGCCCGGGCGACCACCGGACGGCGGCCGAGGGCGGCCGCGATCTGGTCCCAGAAGAGCTCGACGAGCACGCAGCCGCAGACCACGACCACCGCGAGGAGCTGGGTCGCGGTGAAGGGCTGGTCCAAGAAAGCCAGAGCGAGCCCGGCGGCGATGACCGGTTTCAAGAAGAAGAGGTAGTTGGCGCGGCCGATGTCGGGTGCCGCGGCGAGCCCGCCGAGCCAGAGCGCCATGGCGATCGTGGTGTTCCAGATCCCGAGGGTGAGCACCGCCGCCCATTGTCCGGGTGCGCGGTCGAAGAGGGTGGTGGGGTCGACCCAGATGCCCCAGAGGAGGCCCACCGTCGGCCACAAAGCGAGAAAACCGATGGCGAAGCAATAGGCGGTCATGCGGACCGCGCCCCAGCGCTGATAGAGCGGGCGGACCAGGACCATGTAGAAAGAGGAGACGAAGGCGCACAGGAAGGCGAGCAGGACGCCCCAGAAGGCCCGCGACCAGTCGGCGGCGGCGGTGACCTGGACGAGGTAACCGTCGGTGAGGAGGATGACGACACCGGCGAGTGCGCCGAGGCCGCTCACGAGCTTGGCGGTCGAGAGGGGACCACGGTTGATCGCCCAGTTCACGAGGACGACCAGGAGCGGCATGGTCGAGACCATGGTCGCGACCTGGATCACGGTGGCGAAGTTCAAGGCCCAGTGGAAGAAGAGCTGGGCGAGGGTCATGCCGAAGATCGTGAGCACGGCGATCCGCACCCCCTCGACCCTGAGCGGGGTCACGAGATCCCGCTGACCGGGCCAGAGCAGGGCGAGGAGGACGAGCCCCGTGCCCCCGATCAGGAAGCGCCAGACCGTCAGCTCGGGCCCGAACATACCGGTGAGCACCGCCACGAACTCGCTCGAGGCGTGGCCGAACACGCCCAAGAGGATGCAGGCGTAGATCAGCAGCAAGCGGCGGACCGGGATCGGCGCGGCAGCGCTCATCGGCTGGCACCTCTCTCGGCGGGCTCGCGGGCGGCGGGCTGGCGGGACCCCGCTCCTGCTCCGGCGAGCTCGTGGGCGAAGGCGAGGAGCGCCTCGGCCAGCCGCTCGGGCACCTCGACCGGCAACATGTGCCCGGCACCGGCGAAGTCGACGCGGCGGCCGTGCGGGAGGCGGCCGGCGAGTTCGGCCACGTCACCGGCGTCGAAGAAGACCCGATCGCAGAGCCCGCTGACGACCAGCGTCGGAAGATCGAGGCGCTCCCAGGGGACGTTCCAGTCGGCCTCGCCCATGCGCCGCAACAGCTCCATCTGACCGGAGCCCGGGTCGAGCGGCTGGTAGCGTGTGCCGGGCAGGAGGCATTCGGCCCGGTGCGCGGAAAGCCAGGTCGGGCCGAACAGCAGCGGACTCATGAGGTCGCGCATCAGGAGCGGCCCGGCCACTTCCATCACCCGGACGACCGCGGCGTTGATCCAGTCGAGCCGGACGCCGGGCTTGCGCAGGGTGTTGAGCAGGACGAGAGCCCGCGCCTCGGCGCCGGCGAGGATCGCCCGAGCGGCATAGAGGCCGCCGATCGAGAGACCGACGAGGACCGGGCGGACCGGCCGCAGCGCCTCGAGCAGGCGGCGGAGATCGCCCACGATCGCCTCGGTGTCGAGCCGCGCGCCGGGGGTGTAGCGACTGCCGGCCTGGCCGCGGAAGTTCCAGGCGAGGGTGCCGTGGCCGGCGGCGCGCAGCGGTTCGCCGACCGCGCGCCACTGGCCGAGATCGCCCGTGATCGCGTTGACGAAGACGAAGGTGAGCCCGGTGGGTCCGCTCGGCGGGACGTGCTCGTAGGCGAGGGCGTCCTCGGGTCCGAGCTCCAGAACAGCCATCGCCACCTCCTCCGATCCGCGTGCCCCGATCCGCGTTCAAGGCTCGTCCGACCGGCCGTGCTGCGACCTATCGCGCCCCGCGGCGGGGCTGTGAAGTGGACCGGCCTTACGGGCAGCGCATCGGAGCTGCGCGCTTGACGCAGCACGGCGCTCGGTCTTCCATGGAGCGAAACAACGGTTCCGTATACCGGAACGACCGTCGGAGGCAGCCCGGTGACGATCCTGGCCAGCGCGGCCGCGGTGATCCGCACGCTCGGCGCCGACGGCGGCCCCGTCACGGTCACCGATCTCGTGAACCGGCTCGGCATGCCGCGGGCCAACGCCTCGCGGCTGTTGCGGGCGATGCGCGAGGTGGGGCTGCTCGAGACGGTGGGCGCGAGCAAGCGTTACCGGCCGGGCCTCCTCCTGCTCGAGGCGGCGCGCGCCTATGTCCGCTCCTCCTCCCTGATCGGCCGGGCCGACGAGGCGGTGGCGGCGATCTCGGGCCGCTTCGGCCACACGGGCTACGTCTCGGTGCGCGAGGGGCGCTTCGTGGCGGCGGTGAGCGACCATCCGGGCAGCCACGCGCTCAGGGTCGCGAGCACGATCGGCAAGCGGCTGCCGGCGGCCGCGACCGCGACCGGGCGGAGCCTGCTCGCCCGTCTGTCGGACGCGGAGCTGGCGGCGCTCTACGCCGAGGGGCTCGACCCGCCCTCGCCGCGCGCCCCGCAGACCCTGGCCGAGCTGCTCGACCGGCTCGCCCGCGTGCGCCGCGACGGTTTCGCGATCTCGGAAGAGGAGGCGCTCAAAGGCGTGTGCGGGATCGCCGCCGCGGTCGGCGATCCCTCGACCGGGGAAGTGGTGGCCCTCGGCATCGTCTGCCCGGCCGCGACCACCGAGCCGGGCGAGCGGGCCGCGATCGGCCGAGCGCTGGTCGAGGCGGCCGCGGCCATCGGGGCGCTCACGGGCGACCCCTTCCATCGGGCGAAGGCGGCGTGAGCGCGGCCGTGACGGCACCTCGGGACGGGCGCTTCCGGGTCGGGCTCGACATCGGTGGCACCTTCACCGACCTCGTCCTCCTGGACCGCGAGCGCGGGCGGATCGCGCTGCACAAGCGCCTCACGACCGCCGCCGACCCGGCCGATGGAGCGCTCCTCGGCCTGCGCGAGCTGGTCGCGGCGAACGGGCTCGAGCTCGCCGACCTCGCCGAGATCGTGCACGGCACGACGCTCGTTACGAACGCGCTCATCGAGCGCAAGGGCGCCCGGCTCGGCCTGCTCGCGACGCGAGGCTTCCGCGACGTCCTCGAAATGGGGACCGAGCAGCGCTACGACATCTACGACCTCTTCCTCGAGCGGCCCGAGCCCCTCGTGCCGCGCGACCTGCGGCTCGAGGTCGAGGAGCGGATGGACGCGCTCGGCCGGCCGGTGCGGCCGCTCGATCCGGGCTCGGTCGAGCGGGCGGTTCGCCGGCTGGTCGAGGCGGGCTGCGAGGCGGTGGCGATCGTCTTCCTGCACGCCTGGGCCAACCCGGCGCACGAGCGGCAGGCGGAAGCGATCGTTCGCCGGCTGTTCCCGAGGCTCGCGGTCTCGCTCTCGAGCGCGGTCGTGCCGCAGATGGGCGAATATCCGCGGGCGGTGACCACCTGCGTCAACGCCTACACCCAACCGCTCGTCGGCCGTTATCTCGCCAAGCTCGAGGGCGCGCTCCGTGCCGAGGGTTTCCGCGGCACCCTCCGGCTCGTGCATTCGGCGGGCGGGCTCGTCTCGGTCGAGACCGCGCGAGCCTTCCCCGTGCGGCTGCTCGAGAGCGGGCCGGCGGGCGGGGCGCTCGCCACGGCCCTCGTGGCGGAGCTCGCGGGCGAGCGGTCGGTGATCGCCTTCGACATGGGCGGGACGACCGCCAAGGCCTGCCTGGTCGAGGAGGGCCGGGCCGCGGTCGCACCGATGCTGGAAGCGGCGCGCGTGCACCGCTTCACCCGCGGCTCGGGCCTGCCGGTGGCGACACCGGTCGTCGACATGATCGAGATCGGTGCGGGCGGCGGTTCGATCGCGACCATCGACGAGGTGGGGCTCTTGAAGGTCGGGCCGCACTCGGCCGGCTCCGAGCCGGGGCCCGCCTGCTACCGCCGGGGCGGCACGCTGCCGACCGTGACCGACGCCGATCTGGTGCTCGGCTATTACGACCCGGACTTCTTCCTGGGCGGGCGGATGCCGCTCGATCGCGAAGCGGCCCGGCGCGCGGTGGCGAGCCTGGCCGGGCCGCTCGGGCTCGACCTCGAGCGGACGGCCCTCGGCATCCACCGGGTGGTGGTCGAGGCGATGGCCGGGGCGGCCCGGGTCCATCTCGTCGAGAAGGGCAAGGACCCGCGGCGCTGCGCGCTCGTGGCCTTCGGCGGTGCCGGGCCGGCGCATGCGGCGGAAGTGGCGCGCACCCTCGGGATCGGCCGGGTGATCGTGCCGCCGGCCTCGGGTGCGGCTTCGGCCCTCGGCTTCCTCGTCGCTCCCCTGTCGTTCGAAGCGACCCGCTCGTGCACGCTCGAACTGGCGGCCGGGGTCGATCTCGGCCCGGTCGACGCGCTGCTCGCCGCGCTCGAGGAGGAGGCGCGCGCGCGGCTCGTCGAGGCCGGGGTGGCGGCTGCGGCGATCCGGGTCGAGCGGGCGGCCGACATGCGCCTTTCGGGCCAGATGCACGAGATCGCCGTGCCGCTCCCGGAGGGGCGGCTCGATGCGGCGGCCCTGCCTTCGATCCGCGAGGCCTTCGTGCGCGCCTATACCGAGCGCTACACGGCGGTGCCGGAGGGAGCCGCGATCGAGGCCGTCCATTTCCGGGTGCGGGCGGTGGGCCCGGCCCCGACCGTGTCCTTCGCGGGTGCTCTCGAAGGCGATGGCGGGGGCCGGGCGCTCAAGGGCCGGCGGACCGCCTGGTTCGAGGAGGGGCCGCTCGAGGTCGCGGTCTTCGACCGTTACGCGCTCGCCCCCGGAACCGTCATCGAGGGACCGGCGATCGTCGAAGAACGCGAGGCCACGACGGTGCTCGGCCCGACCGACCGGCTCGAGGTCGACCCGCTCGGCAATCTCGTGATCGCGGTCGGCCGGACCCGCGCGCTCGAGCCCGTGATGCCGGCCGGCACGAGCCGGCGCGAGGCCGTGGCGCGGATCGAGCGCGATCCGATCGGCCTCGAGATCATGTGGAGCCGGCTCGTCAACGTCGTCGAGGAGATGTGGCTCACGGTCTGCCGGACCGCCTTCTCCCTGGTGATCTCCGAGGCCCAGGACTTCGCCTGCGAGCTGCTGGATGCCGAGGGCGAGACGCTCGCCCACTCGCCGCGGGCGATGCCGGTCTTCAACCTCACGCTGCCGCGGGCGGTGAAGGCGCTGCTCGAGCGGTTCCCGCCGGCCACGCTCGTTCCGGGCGACGTGCTCGTCACCAACGATCCCTGGCTGTGCGCCGGCCATCTGTTCGACATCGCGGTCGTGACCCCGGTCTTCCGGAACGGCCGGCTCGTGGGCCTCACCGGCACGGTCGGCCACGTGAGCGACATCGGTGGCACCAAGGATTCGCTCGCCGCGCGGGAGATCTACGAGGAAGGGATCCAGATCCCGCCTTTGAAGCTCTACGAGGCGGGCCGGCCGAACGCCACGCTCTTCGCGATGATTCGCGAGAACGTCCGCCACCCCGAGCAGGTGCTGGGCGACATCCACGCCTTCGTGGCGGCCAACGCGATCGGTGCGGCGCGGCTCCTGGCCTTCATGGAGGAGTACGGCCTGGCCGAGCTCGGGCCCTTGGCCGAGGTCGTCCAGGGCCGCTCGGAAGCGGCGATGCGGGCGGCGATCCGGGCCCTGCCGGACGGCGTCTATCGGGCCACGATCACCAACAACCCGCTCGGCCGGCCGCTCACCTACCCGGTGGCGATCACGGTCGCGGGCGATCGGATCACGATCGATCTCGAGGGCGCGCCGCCGCAGCAGCCGGTGGGCGGCCTCAACTGCACGCTCAACTACACGGCGGCGCACGCGACCTATCCCCTCAAGTGCATGCTGACCCCGCGCGTGCGCGGCAACGCGGGCTGCTACCGGCCCTTCACGGTCCTGGCACCCGAGGGCTCGATCCTCAACTGCACGCGGCCCGCGGCGGTCAATCTGCGGACCCGGACCGGCTGGTACCTGGCCCCGCTGATCTTCAGGGCGCTGGCCGAGGCGGCGCCGGACAGGGTGCAGGCCTTCTCGGGCGTGGCGGTGGCGGCCACGCTCTACGGCCGTGCCGGCGACGGCCGGCTCTACTCCGACATGCTCTTCTGCGGCGGCGGTCAGGGTGCTTCGGCGGCCCGCGACGGCAATTCCACGCTCCTCTGGCCGACCTCCGCCGCCAACACCTCGATCGAACGGCTCGAGGCGCGTTGCCCGGTGCTCGTGCTCGAGAAGACGCTCCTGCCCGGCTCGGGTGGGCGCGGCCGTTTCCGGGGCGGGCTCGGCCAGCGGGTACGCTTCCGCAAGCGGGAGGAGGACGGGCTGCCGATGCTGGTCTCGGTCTATCCCGAGGGCGTCGGCAACCCGATTCCGGGCCTGTTCGGGGGCGAGGCGGGCGGCGGGGCG
>DAIOUO010000046.1:0-14917 GCA_036759485.1 Geminicoccaceae bacterium
GAACCTGCACCAGCCGATGACCTACCACGTCGAGAGCACGCCCTACCCCGGCGGCAAGCTCTGGCTCGGCGGCGCGTTCAAGGTCATCCCGACCGAGGAGCAGTGGGGGATCCTCTCGGCGGTCGACTACAACACCGGCAAGATCCGCTGGGAGGTCAAGACCCCGCAGCCGCTGATCGGTGGCGTTCTGGCGACCGCCGGCGGGCTCGTCTTCTTCGGCGAGGGCAACGGTCGCTTCAACGCGCTCGACTCGGCGACCGGCGCGCAGCTCTGGAGCTTCCAGGCGGGCGCCGGTGTCAACGCGCCGCCGGCCAGCTACACGGTCGACGGTAAACAGTACATCGTTGTCGCGGCGGGCGGGAACACCCAGCTCGACTACAAGCGCGGCAACAATATCATCGCCTTCAGCCTCGCCGATTGAGGCGGGCGACTGTCGATTTTCGCACCCCGTGGCGGCGTCGGGCGACCGGCGCCGCCCCTCCATCGAGTGAACGGATTCCGAGGAGTTCGTCCCGTGACCCGATCGACCCCCCGGCTCGTGCTCGCCCTCCTCGCCGCGCCGATCGCCTGGCTCGCCGCTACGGGCGCCCACGCCGAGAGCGAGCGGCCGCCGGCGCCGCCGCCGATCCCGGGTCTCGACCAGCTCGCCGGCCACCTGGCGGAGCTCGTGCCGATGTGCGTCGCGTGCCACGGCGAGAACGGGGTCCCCAACTATGCGGAATCGCCGGTCATCGACGGGCAACACGAGGGCTACATCTACATCCAGCTGCGGGACTACAAGAACGGTCTGCGCAAGCACGAAGTGATGAACGATGTCGTCAAGGACCTCTCTCGGCAGGATCTGCGCGAGCTCGCGGCCTTCTTCGCCAAGCGTCCCTGGCCGCGTCTGCGGCAGCAGGCCGAGGAAGGCGACGACGTCGTCGCGGAACGGCTGGCGGGAGCCGGCATGTGCAAGGAGTGCCACCTCGGCGGCTACATGGGCGACGGCACCGTGCCCCGGCTCGCCGGCCAGCTCACGAGCTACCTCGTGGTCACCATGCGCGCCTTCAAGACGAAGGAGCGTGCCAACAACGCCGCGATGTCGAGCCTGCTCGACACTTACACCGACGAGGAGATCGACGCGCTCGCGCGCTATCTGGGTGCGCTCTGAGGCCCGAGCGCGCGGGCGGCGATCGCCGGCTCGGCCGCGATCTCGGCCAATCCCAGGCCCTCCCGGTCGCGCCGGCCCGGGTCTGCGCCCGCCGCGAGGAGGAGCTCGACGATACCGGCGTGGCCGCGCTCGGCCGCGATCAGAAGTGCCGTACGCCCTCGATCGTCGGCGAGTTCGGGATCGGCGCCGCGCTCGAGCAGAAGCCGGACGGTGGCGAGGCCCTCGGCCTCGGGGACGTCGTTGCTGTGGCCGGCGGCCCACATGAGTGCCGTGAGGTCGTGGCCGTGGCGGCTGTCGACCGGCACACCGGCGTCCAGGAGACGGCGGACGATCGCGGTGTGACCGCGCGCAGCGGCGTAGACGAGGGCCGATTTCCCGGTCGCGTCGATCGTCCTCGGATCGGCGCCGTGCTCGAGCAGGAGGGCCACCAGGCGCTCGTTGCCGTTGAAGGCGGCGGCCGCGAGCGGAGTGAGGCCACTGCGGCCGGGCCGGTCGACCGGCGCGCCGTGCTCGAGCAGGAGCCGGACGACGCCCACCCGATCGAGCTCGGTCGCGAGCAGGAGGGGGGTGTTGCCGGCGAGATCGGGGGCGGCGGGATCGGCGCCCGCTTCGAGGAGCAGCCGCGCGGTCTCGACCTTGCCGCCGCGGGCGGCATGGTGGAGGGCCGTCTGTCCGCTCCGATCGCGCGCCCGCGGCGAGGCGCCTCGGGCCAGGCGTTCCCGCAAGAGGTCGACGCAGCCCTTCTCCGCGGCGCGGGCGAGTTCCCGGTCGAGCTGACGTTGCTCTACCGCGTGGGCGACCAGGAAATCGCGCGCGAGCTGATCGCAGACGCGATCGGCGGCCTGCGCCGGAGGGGCGGCGAGCAGCATCAGGCCGACGCCGAGGGCGGGGCCGACGAGCCGTGTGCACCGCATCGGGTTCGATTCCATCTTTCCGACCGGCGGCATTCTCGCGCGGGCCGAGCGAATTGGCGAGGGCCGACGCCGATCGCACCCGGCACCGCTTTTCGAGTGGTCGAATGCGCCTTATGTGAGCTATCGGGCCGACTTATGGCTTCGGGGAGGGAGCATGCGGAAGACGACGGCTTCGTTGGCATCGGCGCTGTTCGCGCTGACGCTCGCGACCGGCGAAGCGGCGGGGGCGCAGGGCTTCGCGATCGTGACCAACGAGAAGTCCGCCAATTTCTCCGTCTACGACCTCGACGGTAATCTGCTCCGCACGGTTCCGGCCTGCGGTCGTCCCCGCGGGATGCTGTTCACCAAGGATCGCAAGGAGTTCCTCGTCTGCTGCGCCGAGGACAACATGATCGGCGTCTTCGACACGCAGACCCAGAAGCTCGTACGTCGGGTGCCCAACGTCCTCTATCCCGAAGTGCATTATCTCCACCCCGACGGCCGGCACCTCTACGTCTCGAACGAGGAGGACAGCCAGGCGACGGTGTTCGACCTCGAGACGGGCCAACAGGTGGCCGCCTACGACACCGGCACCGAACCCGAAGGCATCCTCGTCACGGACGACGGCAAGCTCGCGTTCGTCGCCTCGGAAGCGGCCAATCTTCTCCACGTGATCGACATCGAGAAGGAGGAGATCGTCAAGGATATCGTGACGAACACGCGCCCCAGGCGCTTGGCACTGACCCCGGACGGCAAGGAACTCTGGGTGTCGGCCGAGATCGCCGGCGTCGTCGACATCGTGGACATCGGCAAGCTCGAGGTGGTCCACACGATCGACTTCGAATTCCCGGGGCTACGGAAAGAGAACGTCACGCCGGTCGACGTGCTGGTCGACGGTCGCGGGGAGCGTGCCTATGTCGGGCTCGGGCGTGCCAACCACGTGGCCGTGATCGACGTCAAGACCCGCAAACCCACGAACTACATCTTGGTGGGCCGACGGCCGTGGGGTTTGGCCCTGAACAAGGACGGGAGCCGGCTCTGGGTGACCAACGGCCTGTCCGACGACGTGACGATCATCGACACCAAGACGCTGAAGCCGCTCAAGAGCACGCCGGCCGGCGAAGTGCCCCACAGCATCCTCATATTCGAGCCCTGAGCTCCTCGACGAGCCCCGAGCCGGACCGCGGCCGGAACGCGAACCCGTGTTCGGGCCCGCCGTGGGTGTCGCGGGTGGCCGTGCGGTCGCCCGCGGCCGTTTTCGTGCCGGTCGCGAGCCGTTTCGCGTAAACGGCGAAAATGTTGCAATGCAATATATTCTCGACCTGACCGGGGCGCGCTTGACGGGTAGGGCGGGTCGCCCTAGGAGGGCTGTGACGGATTGCCTCACCGCCATCCGTGCAAGACAGAGGTTCGAGAGCCTCGGGGCCGGACATCCCTGAGAAAAAAATGGCCGGGCACGAGGCCCGGCCGAGTGGATCAGGGAGGCTAAACGTCTGGGGGGAAGAGGGATCCGGAGATCCCCTCCCGAGGGCGTTGCGCCCCCGGGAGCGCGGCCGCTAGGGCCGCCACAACGAGGGCTCCCAGAGCAGCCCTTGTTGCACCGCATCAATTAGGGATCGCTGAGCGGTTTCGCTAGTGTCTGGATGCAACATTGGCATGCTTTTTTTGCATGCCGCGCTCACCAGACCGGCTGCTGGGCGACCTTCTCGAGCAGGAAGTCGCGGAACACGGCGACCCGCTTCGAGTTCCGAAGCTCCTCCGGGTACACGAAATAGCCGGTGAAGCTCGGACCGTCGAGCTCGGGCAAGACGCGCACGAGCGAGCCGCTGCCGCTCGCCAGATAGTCCGGCAGCGAGGCGAGACCGAGCCCGCTCTGCACCGCCCGCAGCATGCCGTAAACGTTGTTGACCCGCAGCGCCGCCTTCCGCGGCCGGTCGATCTCGCCCTCTTCGAGCCCGGCGTAGAGGATCCAGTTGAGGGGTTGGCTCGAGAGGTTCGGATCCTCGCTGTAGGCCACGAGCCGATGCCGGTCGAGGTCGGCCGTCGAGGTCGGCGTCCCGTGCCGCTCGAGGTAGGACTGAGCGGCGTAGATATGGGTGTGGACCGTCATCAGCCGGCGCTGAATGAGGTCGGACTGCGTCGGCCGCTGCATCCGCACCGCGACGTCCGCCTCCCGCATCGAGAGGTCGAGCTCGGCGTCGGTGACGATCAGCGAGATCGTGATCTCGGGGTAGCGGTCGAGGAACTCGCCGAGATGGGAGGCGAGCCACACCGTTCCGACGCCCACGGTGGTACAGACGCGCAGGTGGCCGGCCGGCACCTCGCGACTCTCGCGCAGGGCGGTTTGAGCCGCGGCCATCTTGCGAGCGACCTCGCGGGCCGCCTCCACCAGGATGTCGCCCTGCTCGGTGAGCACGAGGCCGCGAGCGTGCCGATGGAAGAGCGGTGCGCCCAGATCCTCCTCGAGCGCGCCGATCTGCCGGCTGATCGCCGATTGCGAAAGCCCCAGTCGGTCGGCAGCGCGGGTGAAGCTTCCCGCCTCGGCGACCACGTGGAAGATGCGAACCCGATCCCAGTCGAGCATGTGCTCCGCGCGTCCCCCGTCCCGCTCGGGCCTCAACCGCCCGCGGCCCGTTCCGCGAGCCAGCGATCCGCCTCGAGCGCCGCCATGCAGCCCGTGCCGGCGGCCGTCACCGCCTGGCGGAACACCTTGTCCTGGACGTCGCCGGCCGCGAACACGCCCGGAACACTGGTCCGGGTGCTGCCCGGCGCGGTCACGATATAGCCCTCGCGGTCCATGTCGAGTTGGTTCTTGAACAGACCGGTCGCCGGATCGTGCCCGATCGCCACGAAGACCCCGTGAACCGGGATCTCGCGCGCCTCGCCGGTCGCGACGTGCCGGATCCGCACGGCCGTCACCCCCTTGGGCTCGTCGTTGCCGAGGATCTCGTCGACCACGTGGTTCCAGACGACATGGATCTTGCGGTTGGCGAACAGGCGATCCTGGAGGACCTTCTCGGCGCGCAGGGTGTCGCGGCGGTGGATCAGGGTAACCTTCGCGCACAGTTGGGAGAGGTAGAGCGCTTCCTCCACCGCACTGTTGCCGCCGCCCACTACCGCGACCTCGCGGCCGCGGAAGAAGAAACCGTCGCAGGTGGCACAGGCGGACACACCGAAGCCCTGGAACCGCCGCTCGCTTTCGAGGCCGAGCCAGCGCGCCTGCGCGCCGGTGGCCACGATCAGCGCCTCGCACCGCACGCTGTCGCCGCTGTCGAGGGCGAGGCGGAAGGGCCGCTCGTGCAGATCGACCGCGCTCACCACGTCGGCGAGGAGCTCGGCCCCGCACCGGCGGGCCTGCTCGGCCATGCGCTCCATGAGCTCGGGGCCCTGGACGGGTTCGGGAAAGCCCGGGAAGTTCTCGACATCGGTCGTGATCGCGAGCTGGCCGCCCGGCTGTAGGCCCTGGATCAGGAGCGGCGCCAGATTGGCGCGGGCGGCGTAGATCGCCGCGGTGTACCCCGCCGGACCGGCGCCCACGATCGCGAGCTTGACCCTGCGCTCGGCCATCGCCGCTCCACCTCGCCCGCCGCACCACCTCGCCGGTGCCCGCCCGGCCCGACGCGGGGCGGCGACCGCTCAGCCGTACTTGACCTCGAGGATCTCGAAGTACCGGGTGCCGCGCGGGGTCGTCACCTCGACGGAATCGCCCGCCTCCTTGCCGAGGAGTGCCTGGGCGAGCGGCGAATTTATCGACAGGAGACCCTGGGCGATCTCGGCCTCCTCGGGTCCGACGATCTGGTAGGAGACTTCCTCGTCGGTCTCCTCGTCGACCAGCCGGACCTTGGCGCCGAACATGATCTTCGAGCCGGACAGCTTCGAAATGTCGATGATCTCGGCCCGCCCGAGCTTGTCCTCGAGCTCCATCACCCGACCCTCGATGAAGCCCTGGCGCTCCCGGGCGGCGTGATACTCGGCGTTCTCGGACAGATCACCGTGCTCGCGCGCCGCAGCGATCGCTTTGATCACCGCCGGACGCTCGACCGTCTTGAGGCGCTTGAGCTCGGCACTCAACCTCGAGTGGCCCTCGGGGGTCATCGGTATGCGGTTGGACATCCCTGCCCGTCCGTTGGTTCGACAAAAAAATATCCAGCCGGCGGTCGCCGTACCGCCGGCTCAGCCCGCTTCCACCGCGGCAAGATAGGCCTGCAGCGGTCGCACTTCAAGCGAACCTCTGGCGAGCTTGCGAAGTCCTTCAACCAAGGCGCGAGCGCCGGCCATGGTCGTATAGTAGGGCAGGCGGCCCACGAGCGCCGCCCGCCGCAGCGAGTACGAATCGGCGATCGCCTGAGCGCCTTCGCTCGTGTTGACGACGATCGCCACCGCCCGGTCCTTGATCAGATCGACGATGTGCGGCCGGCCCTCGTGGACCTTGTTGACCACGGTGACCGGTAGGCCTTCGGCCGCGAGCGCCGCCGCGGTGCCGCGCGAGGCCAACAATTCGAAGCCCAGCTCGTGCAGGACCCTGGCGACCCGGCAGGCGGCGGGCTTGTCCTTGTCCTTGACGGAGAGGAACACGCGGCCGCTCGTGGGCAGCTCGGTGCCGGCGGCGATCTGAGACTTGGCGAAGGCGCTCGCGAAATCGGGGGCGAGGCCCATGACCTCCCCGGTCGACTTCATCTCGGGGCCGAGCAGGAGATCGACGCCGGGGAACCGGGCGAACGGGAAGACGGCCTCCTTGACCGCCACGTGATCGGCCGCCGGCGGTCGCAGACCGAAGCTCGCGAGCGGCTCGCCGGCCATCACCCGGGCGGCGATCTTCGCGATCGGCCGGCCGATCGCCTTGGCGACAAAGGGAACCGTGCGGCTCGCGCGCGGATTGACCTCGAGGATGTAGATGGTGCCGTCCTTGACGGCCATCTGGACGTTCATGAGGCCCCGCACCTCGAGGGCACGAGCGAGCGCCTCGGCCTGACGGCCGATCTCGCGCACCGTGGCCTCGGGCAGGGAATAGGGCGGCAGGGAGCAGGCGCTGTCGCCCGAGTGGATGCCGGCCTCCTCGATGTGCTCCATGATGCCGGCGACGACGACCGTGTCGGGATCGGCCACCACGTCGACGTCGACCTCGATCGCATCGGCGAGGTACCGGTCGAGCAGGACCGGACCGATCTCCGAGGCCGCGCGCGCCTCGGCGAAGAAGCGGCGGACCTCGTCGAGCGTGTGGACGATCCGCATCGCCCTACCGCCCAACACGTAGGACGGGCGCAGGACGATCGGCAGCCCGAGGGCTTCGGCCTTGGCGACCGCCTCGGCCTCGCTCGTGCAGACGTCGTTCGGCGGCTGGGCGAGGTGCAACCGTTCGAGGAGCAGCTTGAAGCGGTCGCGGTCCTCGGCGAGGTCGATGGCCTCGGGCGAGGTGCCGAGGATCGGCACCCCCGCCGCCTCGAGCGGCTTGGCGAGCTTCAACGGCGTCTGGCCGCCGAGCTGGACGATGACGCCCAGAAGCTCGCCGCGGCTCGCCTCGACGCGACAGATCGCGAGCACGTCTTCGGCGGTGAGCGGCTCGAAATAGAGCCGATCGGAGGTGTCCGGATCGGTCGAGACGGTCTCCGGGTTGCAGTTGACCATGATCGTCTCGATGCCGGCCTCCTTGAGGCCGAAGGCCGCGTGCACGCAGCAATAGTCGAACTCGATGCCCTGGCCGATCCGGTTCGGCCCCCCACCCAGAATGATCACCTTCCGCCGAGCGGAGGGGCGGGCCTCGCACTCGGGCTCTTCCTCGCCCCAGATCCCGGTCTCGTAGCAGCTGTACATGTAGGGGGTGAGGGCCTCGAACTCGGCCGCACAGGTGTCGATCCGACGGAATACGGGCCGAACGCCCAGGGCCTCGCGGCGCGCCCGGACCTCCCCCTCCTCGAGACCGGTGAGGCGGCCGAGCCTCCGGTCGGAGAAGCCCTTGGCCTTGAGGGCGAGGAACCCCGCGCGGTCGTTCGGCAACCCGCGCTCGCGCACCGCCCGCTCGGTGTGGACGAGGTCCTGGATCTGTTCGAGGAACCAGGGATCGTAGCGGCAGGCGCGGTGGACCTCCTCGATCGAAAGGCCCTCGCGGAAGGCCTGGGCGACGATCCGGATCCGGTCCGGGGTGGGCTTGGCGAGCGCCGCCAGGATCACCTCGCGCGGCCGATCGGCGCCGGCGAGGCCCGCAATCTCGATCTCGTCGAGGCCGGAAAGCCCGGTCTCGAGGCCGCGCAACGCCTTCTGCAGGGATTCCTGGAAGGTCCGGCCGACCGCCATCACCTCGCCGACCGACTTCATGGAGGTCGTGAGGATCGGCTCGGTCTCCGGGAATTTCTCGAAGGCGAAGCGCGGGATCTTGGTGACGACGTAGTCGAGCGTGGGTTCGAAACTCGCGGGCGTCACGCGGGTGATGTCGTTCTGGATCTCGTCGAGCGTGTAACCCACGGCGAGCCGGGCCGCGACCTTGGCGATCGGGAAGCCGGTGGCCTTGGATGCCAGGGCGGAGCTGCGCGAGACCCGCGGATTCATCTCGATCACGACCATCCGGCCGGTCGCCGGATCGACCGCGAACTGGACGTTGGAGCCGCCGGTGTCGACGCCGATCTCGCGCAACACGGCGATCGCCGCATCGCGCATGCGCTGATATTCCTTGTCGGTGAGCGTCAGCGCCGGGGCCACGGTGATCGAATCGCCCGTGTGCACCCCCATCGGGTCGACGTTCTCGATCGAGCAGACGATGATGCAGTTGTCCGCACGGTCGCGGACGACCTCCATCTCGAACTCTTTCCACCCCAGGACCGATTCTTCGACCAGCACCTCGCCGATCGGCGAGGCGTCGAGCCCGCCGCGGACGATCTCCTCGAACTCTTCCCGGTTGTAGGCGATGCCGCCGCCGGTGCCGCCGAGGGTGAAGGAGGGGCGGACGATGGCCGGCAGCCCGACCTCGACCAGGGCCTCTCGTGCCTCCTCGAGCGAATGCACCGCCCGCGAGCGCGGCAGGTCGAGGCCGATCCGGGCCATGGCCTCGCGGAACAGGAGCCGGTCCTCGGCCTTGTCGATCGCCTCGAGCCTGGCACCGATGAGCTCGACGCCGAACTCCCGAAGCGTCCCGTCCTCGGCGAGCGCTTTCGCGATGTTGAGGGCGGTCTGCCCGCCCATCGTCGGCAAGAGCGCATCGGGCCTTTCGGCCTCGATGATCCGCCGCACGAAGGCCGGGGTGATCGGCTCGATGTAGGTCGCATCCGCCACTTCGGGGTCGGTCATGATGGTGGCGGGGTTCGAGTTGACCAGCACCACGCGATAGCCCTCGGCCTTGAGAGCCTTGCAGGCCTGGGTGCCGGAATAGTCGAATTCGCAGGCCTGGCCGATGACGATCGGGCCGGCACCGACCACCAGGATCGACCGCAGATCGGTCCGCTTGGGCATGGGCGGCTCGCGGGGCTCAGGCCGCGGCCCGCTCGACGAGCGCGCGGAAGCGGTGGAAGAGATAGTGGCTGTCCTGCGGCCCGGGCGAGGCTTCGGGATGGTACTGGACGGAGAAGACCGGCCGTCCCTTCAAGCGGATGCCCTGGATGGTGCCGTCGAACAGCGAGCGGTGGGTGACCTCGACCTCGGCGGGCAGGCCGTGGTCGGCGATCGCGAAGCCGTGGTTCTGGCTCGTGATCTCGACCTTGCCGGTGGTCAGGTCCTTGACCGGGTGGTTGGCGCCGTGATGGCCGAACCGCATCTTCTCGGTTCGGGCACCGACGGCGAGCCCCAGCATCTGGTGGCCGAGGCAGATCCCCATGATCGGCAGGCCCGCGTCCACCAGCTCGCGGATCACGGGAACCGCGTAGACACCGGTCGCGGCCGGGTCGCCCGGGCCGTTCGAGAGCACCACACCGGCCGGTTTCAGGGCCAGGATCTCGGCGGCCGTGGCAGTGGCCGGAACCACGTTCACCTCGAAGCCCACCGAGACCAGCGAACGCAGGATGTTGCGCTTGATGCCGTAGTCGATCGCCACGACCGGCGGTCCGCCGGGCTCGCCCGCGACGTAGCCGCGGCCCCACTCCCAGCGACCTTCGCGCCAGATGGCCCGCTGCCGCGAGGTGACCTCGGGCACGAGGTCCATGCCGACGAGGCCGGGCCAGGAGCGGGCCCGGGCGACCAGCTCGTGCGGGTCGAGCCGCCCGTCCGGCGCGTAGGCGAGGGCCGCGTTCTGAGCCCCCTTCTCGCGCAGGATGCGGGTGATCCGGCGGGTGTCGACCCCGGTGATCCCGGCGATTCCGTTGGCCTCGAGCCAGCGGGCGAGATGCCGGTCGGCGCGCCAATTCGAAGGTTGGGTCACGGGCGCCCGCAGCACGAGACCGCGGGCGACGGGTGTGGTCGACTCGACGTCCTCGGGATTGGTGCCCACGTTACCGATGTGGGGAAAGGTGAAGGTGACGATCTGTCCGGCGTAGGACGGGTCGGTCAGAATCTCTTGGTAGCCGGTCATCGCGGTGTTAAAGACCAGCTCACCGACATGGACGCCCGGCGCGCCGATGCCGGAGCCGAGGAAGACGGTGCCGTCCTGCAGCGCCAACGCCGCGGTTGCCGAGCGCCGGTCGGAATCTGGGTTCACGCGCGAGGATCCGCTGTTCGGCGCACGGCGCAGGACAGCCGCGGCGCCGCTTGGGCAAACGGGCGGGGTTCTACCAACCCGCAGCCCCGCGTCAAGCAAGGCGATCCCCCGCGAGGCGGTGACGGAGTGATCGAGGTGCTGAGGGAACGGCTGCAGGCCGCGCTCAAATCCGCGACGGAGCGGACCGACGAGCAGGCCGCGGCGACGCTGCGCCTGGTGTTGGCGGCGGTTCGCGAGCGCGACCATCGGGCGCGAGCGGCGGGTGCGGGCCAGGGCCTGGGCGATGCGGAAATCGAGGATCTGTTGCGCGAGATGGTGGCCCAACGCGCCGAGCAGATCTCGCGCTGCGAGAGCCAGGCCCGGCTCCACGAGGCCGAACAGGAGACGGCCGAAATCCGGCTCCTCGAATCGTTCCTGCCGCCCAGGCTCGACGAGAGCCAGACCCGGGCCGCGGTCGAGGAGGCGATCCGGGCGGTGGGTGCGAGCAAGCTCAAGGACACCGGCAAGGTGATCGCCTGGCTCAAGCAGCGGCACAACGGCCGGATGGATTTCGCGCTCGCCCGCCGCTTGCTCTGCGAGCGGCTCGGCTGAGGGCCGGACGGTGACCGCCGGCGGCGCTGCGCGGTCACGGCCGGGTGCGGCGACGACGGCATCCCTCGAGGATTTCAAGGCCCGGCTGCCGCTCGCCGAGATCGTCGGCCGGTGGGTCAAGCTCACCCGGCGCGGCCGCGAATGGGTCGGGCTCTGCCCGTTCCACAGCGAAAAGACGCCGTCCTTCACCGTGGTGGAGGACAAGGGCTTTTATCATTGCTTCGGCTGCGGTGCGCACGGCGATGCCCTCTCCTTCGTCATGGCGGTGGAGCGGCTCGAGTTCAAAGAAGCCCTCGCCCGGCTCGAGGAGCTCACCGGCATCGAGGCGCCGCGCCGCGCCGGACCCGAGGCGAAACGGGCGGACCCCGGCCTCTACGAGGCCAACGCCGCCGCGGCGCTCTGGTTCCAGGCCCGGCTCGGCGAGCCCGAGGCGGCCGCGGCGCGCGCCTATCTCGAGCGACGCGGGCTCGACCGAGCGACGATCGACGCCTTCCGGCTCGGCTGGGCGCCGGCCGACCGGACGGCCCTCGGGCGGGCGCTCGGCCGGCAGGGCTTCGCCCCGGCGCTCCTCGTGGCGGCCGGCCTCCTGCGCGTTCCGGAGGGCGGTGGCGAACCCTACGCCCTGTTCCGCGAACGGGTGATCTTCCCGATCGCCGATGGCCGCGGCCGGATCGTGGGCTTCGGCGGGCGCACGCTCGGCGACGGCCAGCCCAAATATCTCAACACTCCGGACACCGAGCTGTTCCACAAGGGGCGGCTGCTCTACGGCCTCGACCGGGCGATCGAGCCGGCGCGGCGCAGCGGCAGGCTGGTGGTGGCCGAGGGCTACATGGACGTGATCGCCCTCGAGCGGGCGGGCTTTCCGGCGGTGGCACCGCTCGGCACGGCGATGGGCGAGGAGCAGCTCCTGCGCTGCTGGCGGCTCGTCGACTGCCCGATCGTCTGCCTCGACGGCGACGCGGCGGGGTTGCGGGCGGCACTGCGCCTGGCCGAGCGGGCCGCCCCCCTGCTCCGACCGGACCGCTCGCTCGCCTTCGTCGTATTGCCCGAAGGCGAGGACCCGGACAGCCTGATGCGGGCGGGCGGTGCCGAGGCACTGGCCGCCGCGCTCGCGAGGCCCGAACCCTTCGCGCCGTTCGTCTTCCGGGTCGTTCGCGCCGGTCTTTCGCCCGGCCTCGAGCGGATGGAGGAGCGCGCCCGGCTGCGGACCACGCTGCGCGGGCTGGTCGCCAAGGTCGCGGACCCGGACGTGCGGGCGAGCCTCGCCGAGGATCTGCGGACGAGGCTGGCAGCCGAGCTCGAGCGGCTGGGTCTCGACCGCCGGCCGGCGCGGCGGGGCGGCACGGTCGGTACGCGCGGGCTCCCGCCGGCGCCTCGCGTGGTCCCGGCGAGCGAGCTCCTGTCCGGGCTCGGCCGTCTCGAGAGCTGGCGCGAGGCGCCGATCCTGGCTCCCCTGCTCGCGGCCCCCGAGCTCCTCGCCGAGGTCGAGGACGAGCTCGCCGAGCTGGTGCTCGAGAATCCCGTGCTCGAACGGATCCGGCAGGAGATCCTCCTCTGCTGGTCGCACGACCATCATCTTGACGCCACGGGGCTCGCTGACCATCTGGCACGGTGCGGCTTGGCCGAGCCGGCGGCGCGGGTGCGGCAGGCGGGCGGTTCCGGGGGCGAGGCCGGCACGGAGGAGGGATCGGAGTCCGCCAGGGACCGTTGGCGGGCGATGGTCGCTCGTTTGCGCCGGCGTTTGACCCACAGGCGCGAGCTGGATGCGCTCGCGCAGCGGCCCGACATGGCGCACGTCGAGCGACCGCTGGGCGGCCTCGACCGCCTGTTGAACGCACGGGACGAGGATGCCGCTGGCGAGCCGCCGCCTTCTCCGACCCGGCCGGGCGAGTCCTGAGGGAGCGCCGGCCGACCACGGAGCGCCGCGCCGCCCGTCCCACCTCTCGCCCCGATCGAGCCACCACCGCCCCTTGTCGAGGAGAGCTCCCGCATGGCCAAGAGCCAGCCGGCGCCGTTGAGCACCGCCGCCGCCCCGGCGCCGTTGAGCACCGCCGCCGCCAAGGTCCGGCCGCCCGCCAAGGCCAAGCCCGAGGACCGGCTCGAGCCGCTGCTCGCGGCCGCCCCGGCCCTGCGTCGCGTGCTGCTGCAGGCCAAGGAGAAGGGCTCGCTCACGATCGACCAGCTCAACGACAGCCTGCCGGCCGATTTCCCGCCGGACCAGCTCGACGAGCTGATCGCCGGGCTCGAGGCCCGCGGCATCGGCGTCGTCCGCGGTGACGTGATGACCGAGGGCGAGGCCGAGGCGCCGGTGCCGCGGGTGGTCGAGGAGGAGCCCGCGGAGGCGCCCGCCGAGGAGGCGGAGGAAGCCGAGGAGAGCTCGGGGCCGCTCGACGAGGAGCTCGGCCGGACCGACGATCCGGTGCGGATGTATCTGCGCGAGATGGGCTCGATCGAGCTGCTCTCGCGCGAGGGCGAGATCGAGATCGCCAAGCGCATCGAGGCCGGTCGCAACATGGTGCTCGAGGCGCTCTGCGAGAGCCCGCTCACGATGCGCGCGGTGATCGGCTGGCGCGATGCCATCCGCGAAGGCCGGGCGATGCTGCGCGACATCGTCGACCTCGAGGCGACCATGGGCGGTGGTCCCGGCGGGGGCGAAGGCGGCCCGCTCGGTCTCGGCGCGACGGCCGCTGCCGGCGGCGGTGCCGCTGGCGAGCAGGCGGTGGCCGGCCCGGCCGCAGCCGGCGGGACCTCGCCGCAGGCGGTGCAGCGCCCCGCGGCCCCGACACGGCCGGTGCGGGCCGCCGCACCGGCGGACGAGGAGGCGGAGGAGGACGAGAGCGCCGAGGAGGAGGAAGCGCGCGAAGGGGAGCGCGCGGAAGGCTCGGCCGAGGCGACGGAGGAAGGCGAGAGCCGGCAGGCGGCCGAGGAGGACGAGGTCGACGAGGACACGCTCTCGCTCGCCGCCCTCGAGGCGAAGCTCAAGGACGGCGTGCTCGCCACCTTCGATCAGATCGCCGAGGCCTATCGCGAGCTGCGCGCGCTGCAGGAGAAGCGTCTGGCGTTGGTGCAGGCTCAGAAGCGTCCGGACGCCAAGCTCGACGCGAAGTACGAGAAGGCTCGTGCCCGGGTCGTCGAGCTCATGGCCCAGGTGCATCTCAATCAGAGCCGGGTCGAGGCTCTCGTCGAGCAGCTGTTCGACATGAACAAGCTGTTGCAGAGTCTGGAGGGCAAGCTGCTGCGGCTGGCCACCTCTTGTAAGGTCTCGCGGGAGAGCTTCCTCGAGCATTACATCGGCCACGAGCTCGACACCGACTGGCTGGACCGCGTCGGCCGGCTCAAGGAGCGCGGCTGGGCCGAGTTCGTGTCTCGCCACCGGGACGAGATCGAGCAGTTGCGCGGCGACATCGCCGGGATCGCCGAGGAGACGGGGCTGCAGATCTCCGAGTTCCGGCGGATCGTCTCCAAGGTCCAGAAGGGCGAGAAGGAGGCGAGCCAGGCGAAGAAAGAGATGGTCGAGGCCAACCTGCGCCTCGTGATCTCGATCGCCAAGAAATACACCAACCGCGGCCTGCAGTTCCTCGACCTGATCCAGGAGGGGAACATCGGGCTCATGAAGGCGGTCGACAAGTTCGAGTACCGGCGCGGCTACAAGTTCTCGACCTACGC
>DAIOUO010000047.1:0-14732 GCA_036759485.1 Geminicoccaceae bacterium
CCATCTGGCCCGCGCGCTCGCCGAGCCCGGCCCGCCCTTCGCCCGGCTCACGGACGCCCGTGGACGCGATCTCGGGGCCGCGGGCTGCCGGATCGGCACGGTGGCCGGCTCCTTCGTCCATCTGGTCGACCGCGAGGCGGGTTAGGCCGGAGGCGAGCGCTGTTCAGCCGGCCGGGATCGGTCTAGCAGCGGGAGCGGGTTCGCTCCGAGGAGGGTTGCGCGATGCTGCGACGGGGACTTCTCGCTTCGGCCGGTGCCGCCGCGGCGACCGGTCTCGCCGCGCCGGCCACAGCTCAAGGCCGGCTGCGCTGGACGATGGCGATGCCCTGGCCCAAGGGCACGCCGGGCGTGGCGGTCAACGCCGAACGCTTCGCCAAACGCGTCGAGGCGATGTCGGGCGGGCGCATCGAGATCAAGCTGTACGGCGCGGGCGAGCTCGTCCCGCCCTTCCAGGTCTTCGACGCGGTCCACGCCGGCACCGCCCAGCTCGCCCACGGCACGCCCTACTATTGGGCATCGAAGTCGCCGGCCCTCCATTGGTTCACGGGCGTGCCCTTCGGCCTGACCGCGATGGAGCTGCCCGCTTGGCTCTATTACGGCGAAGGCGGCAAGCTCTGGAAGGAGGCCTACGCTCCCTTCAACGTGGTCGCCTTCTACGCCGGCTCCTCGGGGGTCCAGGCAGGCGGCTGGTTCCGCAAGGAGCTCAACTCCCTGGCCGATCTCCAGGGGCTCAAGATCCGCATCGCCGGCCTCGGCGCCGACGTCATGCGCCGGCTGGGCGCCACGACGGTGACCACGCCGCCGGGAGAGATCCTGCCGGGCCTCATGAGCGGGGCGATCGACGCCGCCGAATGGATCGGCCCATGGAACGACCGCGCCTTCGGCCTGCAGAAGGTCGCCAAGTACTACTACGTTCCGGCCTTCCACGAGCCCGGTCCGGGCCTCGAGATCATGGTCAACCGCCAGGAATGGGAGAGGCTGCCCCCGGACCTGCAGACGATCATCGAGGTCGCGGCCTCGGCCACCGCCAACGAGACGCTCGCCGACTTCGTCTACCACAATATCGAGAGCTTCGTGCCGCTCCTGGGTGAAGGGGTGGAACTGCGGACCTTCCCGGAGGAGATCGTCAAGGCGATGGGTCGGGAGGCCTTCGCGGTCTTCGAGGAGATCGCATCGAAGGACCCGCTCGCCCGCAAGGTGCACGACAGCTTCCTCGCCTTCCTGAGGAAGGCGGTCGTCTACGGCGATCGGTTCGACGCCCGGATTCTCGCCATGCGCCGGCTGGTCGTCCCGCTCTGAACCGAGCCGCGGCCCGCTCGGCCCCCGGTCGACCGGGCCGGTCCTCGCCCGCCTCCCGTCCCCCTGTCGAGGCCGCCTTGTCGCTCCACGACCTCGAGGTCGCGCTGGCGATCCTCACGCGGCTGCCCTCCCGCCTCGCCACCGCACCCGGGCCGCGCGAGGTCGAGGCCGCGGTCCACTGGTTCCCGCTCGCCGGTGCCCTCGTGGGAGCGCTCGCCGGGGCCGCCTATCTGCTGGCCGGAACGGTCGGGTTGCCCGGGCTCTCGGCGCTCCTCCTCGCCCTCGCCGTGCAGCTCCTGGCGACCGGCGGGCTGCACGAAATCGGCACCGCCCGTACCGTCGAGGCGGTCGCCGGAGCCGCGGGCCCTGCCGGCGAGGCCGCACCGACCGCTCGGCACGCGGCGACCCTGGTGCTGTGCCTCCTGCTGCTCGCCCGCGTCGCCGCCCTCACGAGCTTCTGGAGCCCGGCGAGCTTGACGGCGGCGCTCGTGTCGGCCGGTGCGGTCTCGCGTGCGGCCCTCGCCGCGGTCCTCCTCGCCCGCTCGGCCTCTCGCACGCTGCGGCCCGAACCGACCCGGGTCGGCCTCGGCCTCGGCCTCGCCTGCGCCATCGCGCTTGCGCTCCTGCCGCCGTTTCTCGCCTTCCAGGCCTCGCTCTGGTCCGCCCTCGCCGCCGCCGCTGTGGCCCTCTGGCTGGTCCGCGAGCTCGGCAGCTGCGACGGGAACGGGCTCGGCACGGTCCAGCAGGCGGCCGAACTGGCCTTCCTCCTGGCGCTCGCCGCCGAGGGCTGGCCGCGCGAAGGTTGAGCGCGAGCACGGTGACGCGACGGTCACCGGCCCGCCGGAAGCTCGGGGCGTGGTCCGGCGGGCTGCGCCGACGGAAGGAGATGCGGTGGATGAGCGAGAGAGCGAAAAGCTTCGACGAACTGGAGTCGATGCTCGCCGATCCCGATCTGCCGGATGCCGCGATCCGGCCTTACCTTCGCGCGCTGCCCGAAGCGAGCAGGGCGTTCGCTCCGGTCGTTCTCCCGGACCCCGAACGCGTCGTGCTGCGGCCGCTCGACGAGGTGCGGGCCCGAGGAGTCGGCCTTCTCGACTGGGCGAACCGCTGGTCGCGCTGGCGCCGACAGAAGAGGTTCGAGCGTCGCCTGGCGGCGGGCGATCCGGCACCGGTCCTGGTGTCGGAGGGCGACAGCTGGTTCCAGTTCCCCCTCCTGCTCGACGACGTCGTCGACCAGCTCGAGCCGCACTACCTGATCCGCAGCCTGGATGCCGCGGGCGACACGCTCGCCGCCATGACGGGTCCAGGGCGCGAATACGTGGCTCCCCTCGTCCACCCCGAGATCGGCCCGCGCGTGCGCGGGTTCCTCTTCTCGGCGGGCGGCAACGACATCCTCGGAGAGGAGCGTGGCCCGGACGGCCGCCTGCGCCCGGTGCTCGAGACCCTGCTGCACGAGCGCCGGCCCGGCCTGCCCGCTGCCGCCCACATCGACGAGGCGGCGCTCGAGGATCGGCTCGCCCGGATCGAGGCCGGTTATCGCCAGGTCCTCGAGACCGTGGCGACGGTGCGGCCCGGCGTCTTCGTGGTCGGGCACGCCTACGCCTACGCGATCCCGGCGCACTCCGCCGATCCCCGCGACCCCCCCTGGACGCGGCACGGCCGCTGGTTGCGCGATCCCTTGCGGCGGCGCGGCTTCGAGGAGGCGGAGGAACAGCGTGCCGTCGTCGCGGCCCTGATCGACCGTCTCCACGCCCGCCTCGAACGGCTGATGGGCGGCAACTGCCCGGGTGGGGCGTATCCGCACGGCTGGCTCGTCGATTGCCGCAATCTGCTCGATCGGACCGAGGAGTGGGCGGACGAGATCCATCCGACGGATGTGCCGGGACACGGCTTCGCCCGGGTCGCGGAACGCTTCGACGCGGTGATCCGGGCGGCACTGGCCGCCGCTCCGGCCGGCTGAGCCGGGCCCCGGTCCCCTCCCCGATCGGGCTCAGAAAGCGAACTCGGTGAAGAGCGGATCGACCGAACGGCCCCACTCTTGCTCGAAGCGACGCAGCTTCACCTCGGCGGGGGTGAGGCCGGTGGCGACCGTCTCCTCGAGGGGAGCGAGGTAGCGCGTCTCGTCCTGGCCGTCCCAGTTGAGCCGGGCGCGGCGGGCGAGCCCGGCCCGGGCGAGGCCCACGACGGTGCGCGCCACCTCGAGCAGCGTGCCGCCACGGAAGGGCGTCGCGAGGCCGAGCCGCGGCACCTCCTCGCGCAGTCGCTGCCGCTCCTCGGCCGTCCAATCGGCGACCAGATCCTGCGCAGCCGCCAAGGAGCCCTCGTCGTACAGCAGGCCGACCCAGAGGGCGGGCAGAGCGCAGATCGTCCGGAACCGGCCGCCGTCGGCCCCCCGCATCTCGAGGTAACGTTTGAGGCGCACCTCGGGAAAGGCGGTGGTCACGTGATCTGCCCAATCCGAGATCGTGGGCCGCTCGCCCGGCAGAGCCGGGAGCCTGCCGACCAGAAAGTCACGGAACGATTGGCCGGCCGCATCGATGTATCGGCCGTCGCGGTAGACGAAGTACATCGGCACGTCGAGCAGGTAGTCGACGTAGCGCTCGAAGCCGAACCCCGGCTCGAACACGAAGGGCAGCATGCCCGAGCGGTCGGGATCCGTGTCGAGCCAGACCCGCGAGCG
Organism: Geminicoccaceae bacterium; assembly: GCA_036759485.1. Classification (GTDB taxonomy): domain Bacteria; phylum Pseudomonadota; class Alphaproteobacteria; order Geminicoccales; family Geminicoccaceae; genus JANXAZ01. The sequence goes on from DAIOUO010000047.1 coordinate 3,980, forward strand.
CAGCGAGAGGTAGCCCGACGGTCGGCCCTCGAGGAAGGGCGAGTTGGCGAAGATGGCCGTGGCCACCGGCTGCAGCGCCAGGCTCACCCGCATCTTGCGGACCATGTCCGCTTCGGATTCGAAGTCGAGATTGACCTGCACGGTGCAGGTCCTGAGCATCATGTCGAGGCCGAGCGCACCCTTCTTCGGCATGTAGGCGCGCATGATCCGGTAGCGCCCCTTCGGCATCCACGGGATGTCCTCGCGCCGCCATTTGGGGTTGAAGCCGAGCCCGAGCATGCCGATGCCGAGCGGTTCGGCGACTTTCTTCACTTCGTCCAGGTGCGTGTGCACCTCGCAGCAGGTCTGGTGCAACGTCTCGAGAGGAGCACCGCTCAGCTCGAGCTGGCCGCCCGGCTCGAGCGTCACGGAACAGCCGTCCTTGACGAGCGCGATCGGCCGACCCTCCTCGAGCACCCGCTGCCAACCGAAACGGTCGGCGAGGCCGTCGAGCAGGGCGCGGATGCTGGCTCGACCCTCGTAGGGCAGGGGTCGGAGGTCGGCCGTGCCGAAGACGAACTTCTCGTGCTCGGTACCGATCCGGAACGCGGCCTTGGGCTTGCAGCCTCGCTCGAACCATTCCACGAGCTGGCGGCGATCGGTGATCGGCTCGCCCTTTCCGGTCGGCGGCGCGGACATGCCTCTCTCCCGTTGCGGCCGCAGCCTCATAGCCGCCGGCCCCCGGCGCGGCAACCGGGGCCGTCCCCCGCGACCGTCAGAGCAGCGGCGCGAGCTCCTCGAAGAGGGCGCGGACCTCGGCCCCCGCGGGGCCCCTGGGCTCGGCCTCGACGACGCCCAGGCCCCGCGCGAAGCTCGCCACGTACACCTGTCGATTGCCGAGCTCGGCCACGGCCGTGGGCCAGCCTTCGCGGGCGACCGCGGCGCGCGCCTCCTCCACCACCCGACCGCGCGCCGGCATTCGCGTCCAAACGAGCCGCGCCGGCCGTCGCTCCTTGGCGGCGAGCTCGAAGGTGGCCCGGCTCGCCCAGATGTCGGCCGGGCTCGGCTGGCAGGGCACGAGCACGAGATCCGCCCGCCGGATCGCGCTCTTGGCGTCGCTCTCGGCATGTGGCGGCGTATCGATCAGCACGAGGTCGACCCCGGGTGCGAGGCGATCGAGCTCGACCCCGAGACGCCAGCCGCCGACCATGGCGAAGCGCAGCTCGGGAACCCCGCGTGCCCGGTGCGCACGGATCCGCATCCAGCCGGTGAGGCTCGCCTGCGGGTCGATGTCGACCACCGCGACCCGCCGACCGGCGCTCGCCGCGGCGGTCGCGAGCTGGACGACGAGCGTCGTCTTGCCGGCACCTCCCTTCTGCTGAGCGACCGTGACGATGCGAGCGCTCATGGTCGTCCGCGCCTCGTCACGGTCGTCCGCGCCTCAATAGCCGCGCCGGCGATCGACGCGGTGCAGGAGCGGCGCGCCGGCCCGCAGGCGGCGGATGTTCTCGGCCACGATCTCCGCCCCGCTCTCCGGCAGGCTGTAGGCAGCGGCGTGCGGGGTCACGGTGATCCGCGGATGCCGCCAGAAGGGGTGGTCGGAGGGCAGCGGCTCGCGGGTGAACACGTCGAGCGTGGCGTGGGCCAGGTGGCCGCTGTCGAGCGCTTCGAGGAGGTCCCGCTCGACGAGGTGAGCTCCTCGGGCGAGGTTGACGAGCCGTGCCCCCCGCGCCAGCCGGGCGAACAGCGCCGCGTTCAAGATGCCCCGGGTCACGGGCGTCAGCGGCAACAGACAGACCAGGACACCGACCTCGGCGAGGAAAGCGTCGAGCTCGGCCTCCCCCGCGAAACTCGCCACGCCCTCGACCGCCTTGGGCGTCCGGCTCCAGCCGCGTACCGTGAAGCCGTGGCGGAGGAGGAGCCGCGCGCTCGCGATGCCGAGTTCGCCGAGCCCCATGACGCCGACCACGGTGGCGGAGGCCGGCCGGGGCAGGACGAGCCGCCACTCGGCCCGCCGCTGCTGCTGCTCGTAGACGTCGAGATCGCGGTGGTAGCGGAGCACGTGCAGGAGCACGAACTCCGCCATGCTCGCGGTCAGCGAGGGGTCCACCATCCGGCAGAGCGGTACGTCGGCCGGCAGGGTCGGGTCCTCGAGGAGGCGGTCGACGCCGGCCCCGAGCGAGAAGATCGCACGAAGATTCGGCAGGCTCGCGAGGAGCCCGGGCGGCGGCAGCCAGACCAAGGCCGCCTCGATCGCCGCCGGATCGCCGATCTCGGGGAAGATGCGGACCTCGAGGTCGGGAATGCGCCGCTGCAGCGCCGCGCGCCAGCTGATCGGATCGTCGTCGGGGCTCGCGAAGAGCAGTACCAAGGGAGCCGCCTCGAAGGCCGACACCACCCGCTTGTGGCGATCTCGGGACCGGGTGGCAAGCCCGGGCTTGTCGGGACACCCCGGCGCGGCGGATGATGCCTCGAGACCCCGCGGAGGCTTCCGTTGAGAGCCTTCTGGATCGCCCTTCTCCTCTTACTGCTCGGACCGGTCGGCTGCGCGCTGGTCGCCCAGCGCGCGGGCGGGCAGACGCATTGGAGCCAGGCACGCTGGGCGTCCTCGGGCCTCGCGCCCGATCCGAGCGCCCATCCCGAGGCGATCGTCCAAGTCTACGCGGCGCGGACCTGGGGTTGGAAATCCGCCTTCGCGGTCCATTCCTGGGTCGTCATCAAGCGAGAGGGCGCGAGTGCCTACGAGCGCTTCGAGGTCGTGGGTTGGGGTGTCGGTCGCGGCCTGCCGGCGGTTCGCCGCAACCTTCGACCCGCGGACGGCTTCTGGGCCGGTAACCCGCCCGAGATCGTCGGCGAGAAGCGGGGTCCCGAGGCCGCCGCCCTGATCCCGAAGATCGAGGCGGCGATCGCCTCCTATCCCTGGTCCGAAAGCTACCTGACCTGGCCCGGCCCCAACTCCAACACCTTCGTGGCACACGTGCTGCGCGCCGTTCCCGAGCTCGGCATCGAGCTTCCGCCCACCGCGATCGGCAAGGACTTCCTCGGTGCGAGCGTGCTCGCGCCGATGCCGAGCGGTACCGGCTGGCAGCTCTCGTTCCTGGGCCTCTTGGGCATCGGCCTGGCCGCGCAGGAAGGCCTCGAGGTCAACCTCTTGGGCCTCGTGGTAGGCTTCGATCCCGAGGATCTGGCGATCAAGCTGCCGGGCCTCGGCCGGCTCGCGATTGTGCCCGCGAACGGCGGGTCCGGGAGCGGGACCGTCGGCAGCTAGGTCCCTCCCTCCCCCTCGGTCGGGGTACGAACGGGTGCCAGCGCCCGCATGCAGGCGGCCATCGCCCGGTCGTCGGCAGCCGCCGAGGCGGCGAGGCCCGCTGCGACCCCTTGGCGATCGGCAGCCGGCCGATTCTGGCTCAATTTGAGCTTGCCTTCGATCCGGTGGATGCGGAGCCGCAGCCCGACGATGCCGCGAAGCTGGGCCGCTACGAAATCGTCGGGAGCGTCGCCGACCGCCCAAGGCTCCTCCCGCGCGCCCTCCTGCTGCTCGGTCAGCCGCCGCACGAGCTCCAGGAGCTCGCCGGGCTCCTCGACGAGCTCGACCGGGCCGGTGGCGTGGACCGCCACGTAGTTCCAGGTCGGCACGACCCGGCCGTGAGCCCGTTTCGAGGGGTAGAAGGAGGGACTCACATAGGCCTCGGGCCCGAGGAAGATCGCCACCGCCTCGCGCGCACGGGCCAGCGCCCGCACGTGACCGTTGGCACGCGCCAGATGGCCGAGGAGCGTGCCGAACGGAGCGGGCTCGGGATCGAGCAGGAGCGGCAGGTGGGTCACCTCGACTCCGCCCTCGGAGGTGGCGGAGACGAGTGTCGAGAACACGATTTCGCGGATCAGCGCGTGCAGGACTTCGATGCGGTCCTCGCGGAATGCCGGCGGCAAGTACAAGGGCTCGTCCCCCCTTCGAGCGCCACCGACCCTCGTGGCCGGTCGGTCGACGGAGGCGACGGCTAGCCGACCGCGGGACGGACCGCCAGGGCCGACCCGGACGGAGAAAGGGGGCCGCACCGGGTGCGCTCGACAGGTCGGCTTCCGATCCCTAGCCTCCGCCGCCGGTTTCGGAGCGGGAGGTGGTCGTGGCGCGGAAGAAGGCGGTCGTGGTGGGTGGTGTCGGCGTGATCGGCCGCAATCTCCTGCTCTGGCTCGAACGCAACACCGACTGGGAGCTCGTGGGCCTCTCGCGGCGGACTCCCGACTTCGCCACCCGCGCCCGGTTCGTCTCGGTCGATCTCCTGGACCGCGCCGACGCCGAGGCGAAGCTCTCCGGCCTCGACGACGTCACGCACGTCTTCTACGCCGCCTTCCAGCAAGCTCCGACCTGGGCCGGCCACGACGCTCCCAACCTCGCCCTGTTGCGCAACAGCGTCGAGCCGATCGCCGCCGCCTCCGAGGTCCTCGAGCACGTGCATCTGGTCGAGGGAACCAAGATCTACGGGTCGCATCTCGGCCCGTTCAAGACACCGGCCAAGGAGAGCGACCCACCACACATGCCGCCGAACTTCTACCACACCCAGGAGACTTGGCTGCGTGGATTCCGCGAGGGCAAGGCCTGGAGCTATTCGGTGCTGCGGCCGCAGACGGTGTGCGGCTTCGCGGTCGGCAATCCCATGAACCTCGCGGTCGGTCTCGCCGTCTACGCCGCGATCTCGAAAGAGCTCGGCCTGCCGCTGCGCTATCCCGGGAGCGAGAAGGCCTTCCGATCGCTCTACCAGGTGACCGACAGCGAGCTCCTGGCGGCCTGCATGCATTGGTGCGCCACGAGCCCGGCGGCGCGCGACGAGGTCTTCAACATCACCAACACCGACTATTTCCGCTGGGAAAATCTGTGGCCCGGCTTCGCCAAGAGCTTCGGCATGGAGCCGGGCGGCGTCCAGACCATCAAGCTCGCCGAGTTCATGGCGGACAAGGGGCCCTTGTGGGCCTCGATGCAGAAGAAATACGACCTTCTGCCCATTCCTTACGAGCAGCTGGTCGCCTGGCCTTTCGTCGACTATTGCCTGACCCGCGACTACGACGTGATGACGGACACGATCAAAATCCGCAAGGCGGGCTTCCATCTCTGCGTCGACAGCGAGGAGATGTTCGCCCGCCTGTTCGCCGAGTTCCGTCGGATGCGCGTGATCCCCTGAGAGGCTCAGCCCGCGAGTTTGCGGGCGACCGCTTCGATCCCCGCCTCGTAGACGCCGCGGATCAGGCCCACCATGGCCTCCCGGTCGGCGGGTGCGGTCTCGAAGCGCGACCACCATTCGACGAAGGCGCGCTCGCCCATGGTGACCGGCGTGACCCGGATCGTCGCGACATAGTCCGAGATCGGCAGCGGCGAGCTCAGGATCGTGTAGACGCACGTCCGCTTGAACTCGGAGAACCCGATCAACCGCTCGCGGATCTCGCCGCCGTCCTGGAGGGTGAGGAGCCGTTCGGCACCCACCAGGTTGGCGGGCACGCCGTTGGTGATCACGCTCGACCGGAAGGCCGGGTGCCAGCCCGCGAGCCCGTCGAACGGCGCCACGATCGACCACACCCGCGCCGCGGGCGCCGCCAGCACCCCGCTCACATAGACCTGTGGCATGTCGGATCCTCCCTGCTCCGGTTCGCGCCGGCGTCCGCCGGCCACCGCTCATTGCACGACCATGCCGCCGTCGACCAGCAGGATCGTGCCGATACAGAAGCTCGCCTCGTCGGAGGCCAAGAAGAGGATGGCGTTGGCGATCTCCTCGGGCGTGCCGGCCCGGCCGATCAGCTGGCGCGCCGCCAGCATCCGCCGCATGCCCTCGGGATCCGAGCTGCCCGCTACCACCCGGTCGTAATAGTCGGTCGCCACCGTGCCGGGTGCGACCGCGACCACCCGGATCCCCTCGCTCGCATGGTCGACCGCCATGGCACGGGTCAGGGCCGCCACCGCTCCCTTGGAAGCGACATAGGCGGCCCGTTCGGGGATGCCGATGAACGAGACGGTGGAGGCGACGTTGACGATCGTGCCGCCCCCTTGCCGCCGCATCACCGGCAACACGGCCTTCGAGCAGAGGAAGACGCCCTTGACGTTGGTCGCCATCAAGGCGTCCCAGTCCTGCTCGCTCGTCTGCTCGACCGTGCCGCGAAGGCCGTAGCCCGCATTGTTGACCAGGACGTCGACCCGGCCGAACCGGTCGAGGGTCGCCGCGACCAGGGCCGCCACGTCGGCGCTGCGAGCGACGTCGCAGGGCTGCGCCAGGACGGCTTCCGCCGGCGCAGCGGCCGCCGCGGTCGCCGCGAGGGCTCGAGGGTCGCGATCGGCGAGGGCGACCCGTGCACCCTCGCGCAGGAAGCGCAGCGCCGTCGCCCGACCGATGCCACGCGCCGCCCCGGTGACGATCGCCACCTTGCCCGAAAGCCGCATCGCGCCTCCCCGTCTTCGCGCCGACGCGACCCTGTCACGGCCGAGACCCCCACGACAAGGCCGCTCGAAGAGCGTCGACCTTGCGTGGAAGCCGCATCGGCCTACGCTCGGGCCCGGTCGCGCCGAAGCGGCCGGGAAGGACGCCATGACCTTCACGATCTACGGACCCGGCTACAGCACCTACGTCCGCACGGTGCGCATGGTGCTCGAGGAGAAGGGCGCCCCCTACGAGCTCGTCGAGGTCGACCTGTTGAAGGGCGAGCACCGCCAGCCGGCCCACCTCGCCCGCAACCCGTTCGGCACCGTGCCGGCCTTCGAACAAAACGGCTTCGCCCTCTACGAGAGCCGGGCTATCGCGACTTATCTCGACCGGATCCTGCCCGAACCGCGCCTGACCCCGAGCGAGCCCCGGGCGGAAGCGCGGATGCTGCAGATCCAGGGGATCGTCGATTCCTACGCCTACGACCCGATGATCCGGGTGATCTTCATCCAGCGCGCGGTGATCGGCGCCCAGGGCGGGACGGTCGACGAGGCGGCGATCGCCGCAGCCCGGCCCAAGGCCGAGCTCGCGCTCGCCGAGGTCGAGCGGCTCATGGGCGGCGGCCCCTTCCTCGCAGGCGCGGAGCCCAGCCTCGCGGATCTCTGGCTCGCCCCGGTGCTGGCCTATTTCCGGATGGTGCCGGAGGGGCGGGCAGCGATGGCCGCACGACCCGGCCTCACCGCCTGGCTCGGCCGGATCGAGGCCCGGCCCTCCTTCGCGCGGACCGCTCCCCGGTTCGGTTGAACGGAAAGGCCTTCCCCGGTCGCGTCCCGGGACGCCCGCCCGCGGGACCCTTCCGGTCGAGCGTTTTCGGCCCTAGCGTGCGGCCGCCTTCTCGGTCGTCCAGCGCGGAGCCTCCTCCATGCCCGTCGATCCGATCACCGTCTCGGTCGTTCAGCACCGACTGCACGGGATCGTCGAGGAGATGGGCGAGGCGATGCTCAGGACCTCCTATTCCCAGATCCTCAACTCTTCGCGCGACTTCTCGACCGCGCTCGCCGACCCGAGAGGCCGGCTCGTCGCCCAGGCCGAGCACGTGCCGATCCACGTGGGTGCCCTGCCCTTCGCCGTGCGCGCCGTCCAGGCCGCCTTCGAGGGCGCGATCCGTCCGGGCGACGTGTTCCTGCTCAACGATCCCTACCGGGGCGGCAACCATCTGCCCGATCTCACCGCCTTCGTACCGGTCTTCGGTGACGGACGGCACCTCTTCTGGGCGATCAACCGGGCGCACCAGTCGGACATCGGTGGTGCCACTCACGGTGCCTACAACCCCGGGGCCACCGAGATCTGGCAGGAGGGCATCCGGGTTCCGCCCTTGCGGCTCTACGACGGCGGCATCTTGCGTGAGGACGTGCTCGAGCTCCTGGCCCTCAACGTCCGCCATCCGCGCGACTTCAAGGGCGATCTCGCGGCGATGATCGGCTCGGCCAGACTCGGCGCCCGCCGCCTGGAGGCGCTGCTCGGCGAGCTCGGCACCGAAGTCGCGCTCGAGGCCGTGGAAGCGGTCCTCGACGGTGCCGAACGGCGGGTGCGTGCGATCCTCTCGAGCTGGCCGGACGGGGTCTATCGCGGCGAGGCGGTGCTCGACGACGACGGTCACGCTCGCACCGACGTGACGATCCGGGCGACCGTCACCAAGCGTGGCAGCGACCTCGAGGTCGACCTCTCGGAGAGCGACCCCGAGTGCGAAGGCTTCGTCAACTCCTCCTACCCCAACAGCTACTCGGCCTGCGTGGTGGCGCTCGCCTATCTGATCGACGCCGACATCCCGAAGAACGACGGCGCCTTCCGACCGCTCACCATGAAGGTCCGCGAGGGCACGGTGGTGTGCCCGCACGAGGGCCGGCCCGTGACCCTCTGCACCAACCATTGCGGTCAGGAGATCATCGAGGCGATCGTGAAAGCGCTCGCACCGGCCTGCCCGGAGCGCGCGATGGCCGGCTGGGGCCGGCGCTTCAGGGTGGCCCTCAAGGGTATCGATCCGCGCAACGGCCGCCCCTTCCTGTGGCACCTGTTCCAGGCCCGCCCGGGTGGCGGCGCCTCGATCGCGGGTGACGGCTGGCCAGCGGCCGGCGAGTGGCAGGCGGCGGGTGGCATCAAGTTCGGCTCGCTCGAGGTTCACGAGGTGCGCTTCCCGCTCTTCTTCCGCCGTCACGAGCTCCGCCCCGGCAGTGGCGGCGACGGCGAACATCGCGGCGGGCCGGGGGCCGTCCTCGAGATGGCGATCGAGGTGGCGGAACCCGCGATCGCCAACACCGCGGGCGACGGCGTGCGGCACGGTGCCTGCGGGATCCTGGGCGGGAAGGACGGAGCACCGCACGACTACCGCTTGCGCTCGGCCGACGGCAGCGAGCGCGTCTTGCGCACCAAAGAGGTCGGCGTCCTCGTGCGGCCCGGCGACCTGCTCGTGGCGCTCTCGGGCGGCGGTGGCGGCTGGGGCGACCCCGCCCGACGCGACCCGCTGGCCCGCGAGCGCGATCGGGTCGAAGGCTATGTCGAAGGGGCGGAAGCGGAGGCCGGACGGTGATCCGGATCGGCATCGACGTGGGTGGTACCTTCACCGACCTGGTGGCGGTCGACGGGACCGGACGGCTGCACCACGCCAAGACCCCTTCCACACCGCGAGACCAATCCCTGGGCGTCCTCGAGGGTCTCTCCCGGCTCGCCGATGGGATGGGGCTCGACCGGGCGACGCTGCTCGCCCGGACCGAGCGGATCGTGCACGGCACGACGGTCGCCACCAACGCGCTCCTCGAGCGCAAGGGTGCCAAGGTGGGTCTGCTCACCACCGAGGGCCATCGCGACGTCCTCGAGATGCGCGAGGGGCTCAAGGACGATCGCTACGACCTGCGCCAGCCACCGCCCGAGCCGCTCGTGCCGCGTCGGCTGCGCCTGCCGGTGCGCGAGCGGATCCGTGCCGACGGGCGGGTCGAGACGCCGCTCGATCCGGCCTCGCTCGAGGCTGCGATCGACCGCCTGCGCGGCGAAGGGGTCGAATCGGTCGCCGTCTGCTACCTGCACGCCTGGCGCGACCCGGTGCACGAGCTGGCGACCCGGACGGCCCTCGAGCGGCTGTTGCCGGGTGTGCCGGTCTCGCTGTCGAGCGAGGTGCTACCGCAGATCAAGGAATTCGAGCGGCTGTCCACCACGGTGGTCAACGCCTACGTCCAGCCCGCGCTCGCCCGCTACTTGCACAAGCTCGAGGCGAGACTGCGCGAGGCCGGCTATGGCGGGCCGATCCTCGTGATGATGAGTCACGGCGGAGTCGCGACCGTCGAGGAGATCGTACGCCTCGCCGCCGGTGCCGTGCTCTCCGGCCCCGCCGGCGGCATCGCTGCCGCCCGCCGGGTAGCGCAGGTGATGCGGGCGCCCGACCTCGTACCCTTCGACATGGGCGGCACCTCGACCGACATCGCCCTGATCCGCGGCGGGCGCGCCGGCATCGCCGCCGACCGGCGGCTGGCCGGTCAACGGATCGCGCTCTCGAGTCTGGACATCGTGAGCATCGGGGCGGGGGGCGGCTCGATCGCCCGGGTCGACGCCGGTGGCATCCTCCAGGTCGGCCCGGAGAGCGCCGGCGCCGATCCGGGCCCCGCCTGCTACGGCCGCGGCGGCACGCTCGCCACCGTGACCGACGCCGACCTCCTGCTCGGCTATCTCGACGCCGAGCGGTTCGCGGCCGGCCGGATACGGCTCGACCGGGCGGCCGCCGAGCGGGCGGTCGGGGAAGTCGCCCGGGGCCTGGGTTGCGACCTCGCCGCGGCCGCCCTCGGCATCCAGCGGGTGATCGACACCAAGATGGCCGAAGGGGTGCGGCTCGTCTCGGTCCGTCGCGGAATCGACCCGCGCGGCTTTGCGCTCCTCGCCTTCGGCGGTGCCGCCGGGCTGCACGTGAGCGCGGTCGGCCGTCGGCTCGGGCTCGCCCGCGTGATCGTGCCCCGCCTCGCCTCGGTGCTCTCGGCCTACGGCATGCTCGCCTCGGATCTGCGGATCGAGCTCGCCCGCTCGCACGTCGCCGAGGCGCACACGCTCGACGCGCAGGAGCTGCGCGCACTCTTCGCCGGGCTCGAGGCCGAGGGACGGGCCCGGCTCGCGGCCGCCGGTTTCGACGGACCGATCCGCGTCCACCGGACCGCCGACATGCGCTACGGAGAGCAGATCTTCGAGGTCGCGGTCGACCTCGACCCGATCCCCTGGGACGCGGGCGACCTGCTCGAGCGGATCGCCGCCGCTTTCCACCGCCGGCACGAGGAGCTCTACACCTATTGTCTGCCGGATCGGGCACCGGTCCTGGTCAATGTCCGCGTCGC
>DAIOUO010000048.1:0-14460 GCA_036759485.1 Geminicoccaceae bacterium
TGCCGTCGGCGAGCGGGCGCGATCTGGGGCCCGCCCGGCGGGTGCCGGAGCCGGCGCCCGCGCTCGCCTTCGACCCCGAGGAGGGGCCGGTGCTCGTGCAGACGGAGTACCGGGTTCGGCCGGAGGACGCCGCCGCGTTCGTGGCGGCGATGGACGAACTCGGCCACATCCGCAAGCGGAACGGGGCGCTGCGCTGGCGCCTGTTCCAGGACGCCGACGACCCGGAGCACTGGGTCGAGACCTATGTCGTGGCCGACTGGGTGGAGCATCGCCGGCTCGCCCGGCGGACGACCGAGGCCGACCGGGTGGCGGAGGCGAAGGCGGCGGGCTTCGACCGCAAAGGGGCGCCGCTCGTGCGTCGGCTCGTGGCCCGCCGGCGCGACGCACGTTTCGCGCTCGATGCGAGCGAGCGCGGCGCCGAGCCGGCCGGCGGGAGCTAGGCGCCGGGAGGCGGGAACCAGCGGCGGAGGGCACGGCGCAGGCGGGCGAAGGCGGGGTCCTTGCACCGTGTGAGGTCGGCCGAGGCGGCGAAGCGGCGGAACTGGGCCGAGGAAGCGGGTATCCGCAGACGATCCCGCAAGTGCGCGAGCCGCGCTTTCGGGTCGTCGATCGAAAGCCTGCCCACCTCCTCGATCGCGACCTCGAGGGTCGACCGTGCACCCGACGCGAGTTCGGTCTCGAACGTCCGCCGAAGCGCCTTCGCGTCGGACCAGAGCCAGATCTCGAGTTCGGGTTCGATCGCGATCACCGCGAAGCGGCCGTCGTCCCACCCGTTGTGCTCGAGATTGTCGGCTATCCCCCGTTCGATCCCGGCTCTGCCCGGAGCTCCGTCCCACGCGCAATCCAGGAGGACCACGAGATGGTCGTGGGTTCGAAGATAGGGCCGAGCGAGCTCGTGGGCTCGTTTGAAAAGACCGGGATCTTTCTGCCCCGGCGGCACCACGAGGTCCCGATCCTCGATGCCGACGGGACGACAACCGAACGAGCGGGCCCGATCGTCCCGGCCGAAGAGGCCGAGTAGGGCCTCCTTCGTGTCCTTGTCGGCCAGGATGAAGAGCAGCGGTCTCAACCGAGGACGCCGCTCGCGAAGAGGAGCGAGAGATCGACGTCCTCGCGCCATTCGCGCAGTCTCGGATGTCGATCGCCGCGCACGATGTCGACCGCGCCGGTCGCATCCTTGGCGAAACAGAGCAGGTCGCGAGGTTCCACAAGTCCCAAGACGACGGGTGAGTGAGAGGCGCACAGGACCTGGGCCGAATAGATGCTTCTCAGGGACTGGAGGACGGGCTCGACTGCCTGCGGGTGTAGCCCGTTCTCCGGTTCCTCGATCAGGACGAGGGACGCGGGCAGGGGGGGCGTAGGCCAGGAACGTCAGAGCCAGGAGCCGCAAGGTGCCGTCCGAGACCGACCATGCCGGTACCGAAAGGCCGCCCCGATAGCGCACGAAGAGATAGCGGGAGCGATCCTCCTCGCGCTCCCGGGTTTCGATGGCTTCGATGTCGGGAAGTGCGGTTCGAACGTGATCCTGCCAGGCTTCGAGCTTCTCCGGTGCGTCCCGCGCGACCCGCTCGATCATCCAAGGCAAATTGGAGCCGTCCGGGGCCAGCGCGGCGGCGAGACCCGCCGGTGCGGGCCTTCGCATGGCGTGCGCATCCAGCGAGACGACGAAGATACGCTCCGCCAACAGCCTCTTGGCGAAAAGCGCGGAGGGAAAGTTGACTTCGTCCTCGGGCAGGCTCGCGAGGGTGCTGCGCAGCGAGCCGAACTTGAAGGGGGTGACCCAACGCTTGGTCTCGCTGGTAAAACGATCGGTCTTGGGGGTCTTCTCGACGACCTTCTTCCAGTCCTCGGGAACCCTCGAACGGGGCTCGTGAACGACGTTCTCGAAGTCGGACAAAGGTGAAGGGAATTGGTCGCGGACGCGCTCCTCGGGCTCGAGCGGAGCATTCCCGAGGGCGAAGAACGTTTCGATCGCGATCTTGACTTCCGGTTCCGTGGCGATCGCGAGCTCGTAGCGACCGGCCGCGTGAGCCGAGCGCTCGGCGACCTCCCTCGGCAACTCGAACTCGACCGCGATCTCGATCCGCTCGGAGCGTTTCTGCCAGGTGAGTTCGCGGGGATCGGCGCATCGTGGGCCGATCCCCAGCCGCGGGTCACCGAAGAACGCGCGCGGCACGTCGGCGACCAGAATGTCGCGCAGGAAAGCGAGCGCGTCGAAGAAGGTGCTCTTGCCGCTGGCGTTGGGGCCGATCAGCAGATGGAAGCGATCGAGCCGGACGTCGACCGCGCGCAGGGCCCGATAGTTGCGGATCTGGACCCGGCGGATCATCGCCTCAATCCGCGAAGGGGTCGCGCAGGAGGATGGTGTCCTCGCGCGCCGGGCTCGTCGAGAGCAGCGCCACCGGGCACTCGACGAGTTCTTCCAGGCGCTTGACGTATTTGACCGCGGCCGCGGGGAGTTCGGCGAAGCTGCGGGCGCCTCGAGTGCTCTCCTTCCAGCCCTCGAGCTCCTCGTAGACCGGCTTCGCCGCCGCCTGTGCCCCCATGCCCGCCGGGAGATGGTGCAGGAGCTGGCCCTGCAGCGCGTAGGCCGTGCACACCTTGAGGCTCGCCATGCCGTCGAGCACGTCGAGCTTGGTCAGGGCCAGGCCCTTGATCCCGGAGAGCTTGACCGCCTGGCGGACGAGCACGGCGTCGAACCAGCCGCAGCGGCGCGGGCGGCCGGTGACCGTGCCGAATTCGCGGCCGCGCTCGCCGATGCCGCGGCCGATCTCGTCGTCGAGCTCGGTCGGGAAGGGCCCGGCTCCCACGCGGGTGGTGTAGGCCTTGCAGATGCCGAGCACGAAGCCGACCGCGTCCGGCCCCACCCCCGAGCCCAGCGCCGCCTGGGCCGCGAGCGTGTTGGAGCTCGTCACGAACGGGTAGGTGCCGTGGTCGACATCGAGCATGGCGCCCTGCGCACCTTCGAACAGGATGCGGCGGCCGGCCCGCTTGAGCTCGGCGAGCCTGAGCCAGACCGGCTCGGCGAAGGGGAGGAGCTTGGGCGCCAGGGCCCGCAGCTCGGCCAGGAGCTTGCCGCCGTCGACCTCGGCGATGCCGAAGCCGCGACGCAGGGCGTTGTGGTGCAGGAGGAGCTCGTGGACCTTGGCCTCGAGCGTGGCACCGTCGGCGAGATCGCAGACCCGGATCGCCCGGCGGGCGACCTTGTCCTCGTAAGCCGGCCCGATGCCGCGGCCGGTGGTGCCGATCTTGCCGGTGCCCTCGTTGCTCTTCTCGCGCGCCGCCTCGCGCGCCCGGTCGAGCTCGCCGTGCAGCGGCAGGATCAGCGCGCAGCTCTCCGAGATGCGCAGCGTCTCGGCCGAGACCGGCACACCCAGGGCTCGGATCTGCTCGATCTCGGCCAAGAGTGCCCAGGGATCGACGACGACACCGTTGCCGATCAGCGAGAGCTTGCCGCGGACCACGCCCGAAGGGAGGAGCGACAACTTGTAGGTCACGCCGTCGACCACGAGGGTGTGGCCGGCATTGTGACCGCCCTGGAAGCGGACCACGACGTCGGCTCGCTCGGAGAGCCAATCCACGATCTTGCCCTTGCCCTCGTCGCCCCACTGGGCGCCCACCACCGCGACGTTGGCCATGGCGTTCCTCCCGCCCGCTCGAGCGCAGCCGCGGGCTTCTAACCAGCGGGCGCGGTCGAGGCCAGAGCCCCGCGGCGCTCCGCCCGCCGCGGGAGGGCGGGTCGCCCGTCGCTCTTTGAGCGCCGGCCGCGGGCGCTGGCGACGGCCTCCGCCTCGCGGTCGAGCGGGCGCAGCGAGCCGAGCGCCTCGCGCGGGGCCTCGGCCGGGTCGCACTCGGCGATCTCGATCGCGGCCGTGGCGGCGGCGAGGACGAGCTCGTCGCCCGGGAACAGGGTCGTGGGCCGCCCGCTCGCGAGCTGCAGGTTCTCGTGCTGGTCGGGCTCGACCAGCCGGCAGAGCAGGGGATCGCCGGCCATCGGCCGGGTTCCGCCCGTGAGCAGCGGGCGGGCCCGATCGAGGGCGACGCGGCGGGTGGTGAAGGCGCGCTTGGCCCGCGCGAGGCGCGCGGGCTCGAGCGGTCGACGCTCGGCCGATCCTCTCTCGGGTCGCGGCCGCGCGGCGATCGAGGGAGGAACGGGGCCGCGGGGCCGCCGTTCCCGGCGCCGCCGATCGCGCGGCTGGCGGTCGCCACTCAGGAACCGACGTAATGGAAGGCGTGCTTCAAGGGCTGGCCGGCCCCGAGGCTGCCGCTCACCGCCTCGACGAAGGCCCGCATGTCGGTGCTCTCGCTCGCGAGCCGGGCGAGGCTCGCCCAGTCCACGTCGCTGCGGCCGCGGGCCGGGACCAGGATCTCGCACTCGCTCGGATCGTCCCGGTCGAGCCGGATCGGCCCGATCCCGTGCAGGCCGCCGAGTACGCGCAGCTCGTCGAGCGTGCCGTCGCCCGCGATTTCGCCCGCGACCAGGTAACCCAGATTGGCCCAGGAGGAGTTGGAGACCGCCTGGAAGAAGGCTTCCCGCAGGCTCGGCCGGTCGAGCCGGACCTTGACTTCGAACGACCAGGGCCGTGCGCGGCTCGCTCGCATCGCCCGCGCGAGGTCGCGCACGGATGCCGGCCAATCGGCGCCGGTCACGAGCTCCATCGCGACGAGGTCGGGAAAGAGCCAACGGTTGACGCCGGCCGTTTTCCGGGCCGTGGCCCGCTCGTCGATCCGCTTCGGCCAGAGCCCGAGCTCGTCGTGGAGGTAGCGCCCCAACATCGGGTAAAGATCGGCCTCCAGCGGCTGCCACGATTCCGCCGAGCCTCCCGGCGGCACCGTGCCGACTTCTTGAAAAACCTGTTCAGTCGCAGCGTTGGTCCAATAGTATAGCCTTGGTCTATCCTCGGTTGTGAGGATTGATTGATTTTTCCGCAGCGCATTGCGACTGGCGCCGATTTCCGCCATGATTTGGTAAATCGGCCCCTTGTGGTCGAGCTGTTGTCCGGAGTTCTGTCGTTTGTGCTCGGCCCAGTTCGGCCAACGTCGTACGAGCTCCTCGGCGAGCTCACGCGCCGTGAACCGGCGCTCCGGCGCGCTCTTCAGAATGTCGGTGATCTTTTCGGCGAGGGTTCGGGGCTCGCTCGGGGACTTACGCGCCATACCGTCGGTCGCGCCTGATCGCGATCGCGTGAAGCCACGATACGTCGCCACCTTGCCGCGCGGAAAGCACGCCCGCGCCTTGCGCGCTGGCGGGGAGGGGTTAGCCTCCGGGCCGGGCAGCGCCGCGCGGGAGGGAAAGGGTGAGCTCGGCACGGCACATCCTGGCGATCGACCAGGGCACGACCAGCACCCGCGCCATCCTCTTCGATGTCGAGGGACGGCCGGTGGCCTCGGTCCAGCGCGAGCTCCAGCAGCTCTACCCGGCCGACGGCTGGGTCGAACACGACCCCGAGCACATCTGGGCGGACACGCTGGCGGTCTGCCGCGAGGCCATGGAGAGTGCGGGTCTCGGGGCGCGGGATCTCGCCGCCATCGGCATCACCAACCAGCGCGAGACCACGATCCTCTGGGAGCGCGCCACCGGCCGGCCGGTCCACAACGCCATCGTCTGGCAGGACCGGCGCACCGCCCCCTTGTGCCGCGCGCTCGAGGCCGAGGGGCTCGACCTTCCGATCCGCGAGCGCACCGGGCTCGTGGTCGACCCCTATTTCTCGGCCACCAAGCTCGCCTGGCTCCTCGACCACGTGCCGGGGGCCCGGGCCGCGGCCGAGCGCGGCGATCTCGCCTTCGGCACGGTCGACTGCTTCCTCCTCTGGCGGCTCACGGGCGGGGCCGTGCACGCCACGGACGCGAGCAACGCGGCGCGTACCATGCTCTTCGACATCCGGCGGCAAGAATGGGACGAAGAGCTGCTCGAGCGGCTGCGGATCCCGGCCGCGGTCCTGCCGCGCGTCGTCGATTGCGCGGGCGAGCTCGGCGCGACGCCGGCCGGCCTGTTCGGCGCACCCGTGCCGATCACCGGAATGGCCGGCGACCAGCAGGCGGCGACCTTCGGCCAGGCCTGCCTCGGGCCCGGTACGATGAAGAGTACCTACGGCACCGGCTGTTTCGCCCTGCTCGTGACCGGTGGCGATCTCGTGCCCTCCCGCAATCGCCTGCTCACGACCGTGGCCTGGCGGCTCGGCGGGGCGGTCACCTACGCTCTCGAGGGCAGCATCTTCGTGGCCGGGGCCGCCGTCCAGTGGGTCCGCGACGGACTCAAGGCGATCGCGCATGCTCGCGAATCGGAGGCGCTGGCCCGCTCGGTGCCGGATACGGGCGGGGTCTACATGGTGCCCGCCTTCACCGGCCTCGGCGCCCCCTGGTGGGACCCGGACGCGCGCGGGGCGATCCTCGGTCTGACCCGCGACAGCACCTCGGCGCACATCGTCCGCGCCGCGCTCGAGGCGGTCTGCTACCAGACTCACGATCTGATGACGGCGATGGCGGACGATCTCGCGGGCCGCGGGCTCGCCCTGCCCGAGGCGCCGTTGCGGGTGGACGGCGGGATGGCCGCCAACGACTGGCTCTGCCAATATCTCGCGGACGTGCTCGACCGGCCGGTCGATCGACCGGCGGTGATCGAGACCACGGCCGCCGGGGCCGCCCGGCTCGCGGCCCTCGGGGCCGGGCTCGTGCCCTCCCTCGAGGCGGTGGCGGCGGGCTGGCGGGCCGAGCGGAGCTTCCGCCCGGCCATGGATCCGGGGCTGCGCGCCGCTCGGCTCGCCGGCTGGCGGGCGGCGGTCGAGCGGGTCCGCTCGGGCCGCTGATCGCGGTGCGGCTGCGCCTCGCGAGCTTCAATCTCGAGAACCTCGGTGGGCGGGAGGGGGCGGTCGCGCTCGCCGAGCGGATCGCGGTGCTGCGGCCGCAGCTTCTGCGGCTCGATGCCGACGTGCTGTGCCTGCAGGAGGTGCACGGTGATCGGCCGGCCGAGGGTGGGCCGCGTCAGCTCCTGGCGCTCGATGCGCTCGTCGAGGACACGCCTTATGCGGGCTTCGCTCGCGCGAGCACCCGCTCGCCGGGCGCGCACGGTGCGGAAGGCTGGGTCGCCGACATCCACAATCTCGTCGTGCTCTCCCGCCTGCCGATCCGAAGCGTGCGCGAGCTGCGCCACGAGCGCGTGCCGCCCTGGCCGTTCCGCCTGGGAACCGCGAAGCCCGAGCCCGTGGAAGTGCTCGCCCGCTTCGAGCGGCCGGCGCTCCTCGTCGCCATCGAGCTCCCGGGCGGCCGCACGCTCCATCTCGCGAACCTGCACCTGAAGGCGCCCTTGGCCTCCTTCGTACCGGGCCAGAAGCTCGGGCCCTTCGCATGGGCGAGCGTGGGCGGCTGGGCCGAGGGCTTCTTCCTGGCCGCGACCCTGCGCGCCGCCCAGGCCCTCGAGGTCCGCCTGGCGCTCGAGGCGCTGTTCGACGCCGAGCCCGAGGCGCTCGTCGCGGTCGCCGGCGACCTCAACGCCGAGGATCGCGAAACGCCCTTGCGCATCCTCTGTGCGGAGACCGCCGATACCGGCAACGGATCTCTGGCGCCCCGCTCGCTCGTGCCGACCTGCCGCTCCCTGCCCGAAGACCGCCGCTTCACGGCGATCCATCACGGCCGAAGGCTCGCGCTCGACCACGTGCTGCTCTCGCGCGGGCTGCTCGCCCACTTCCGCGGCCTCGAGGTGCACAACGAGACACTCGACGACGAGCTCGCGCCCTCCGAGCGGGTCGAGCGCGCGACCGAGAGCTACCACGCGCCCTTGGTGGCGAGCTTCGAGCTGCCGGAGGACTGCGCCGCCGGAACGCCGGCCGGATGAGCGGGCGCCGGAATCTGGTGCCCCGCCCGCCGCTCAGGCGGGCGCCGGAATCTCGTGAACGTGGACGTCGTGGGCCGCGTGATCGGTCAGGATCCGGATCGCGGTGCGCTCGGCCACCTCGTCGGGGGTGCGGACCCAGAGCAGGATGCCGCCCTTGTCGAGCTGCTCCTGCAACCAGTCGGCGTGCCGGCGGTCCATCCAGCGGGCGAGCACGGTACCGAGGGTCGCCCCGACGACCGCGGTGGCGGCGATCGCCGCCGCGACGGCGCCGGCCGAGGCCACGACCACGCTCGCCGCGAGCAGGGTCGGCAGGATGGTCAAGGAGCCGATGACCATGTCCTCGCGGGTGCCGATCCGCTTGGCGGAGACGAAGCGGGTGCGCGGCGCCCGCGGATCGTCCTCGAGCTCCTCGACCCGCTGGTAGACGTGGCCGAGCTTCTTCTCGACCGTGTCCTGGCCGGCCAGGAGGCTGATCGCGTCTTTGGGGAAGCCGGCCGCGCGCAGCTCGTCGACCGCCGCCTCGAGCGAGCTCCAGTCGTGGAAGACCGCCACCGCCTCCCGCACCGTGCCCGCCATGCCCGCTCCTTCCCGCTCGTGCGCCGCGCGATCCTACCGGTCAGGCCTAGGCTGCGCGTTGATCCAGATCAAGCCCGGCCGGCGGAGCGGCCGGCTTCCGCAGCGCCGCGAGCCGTGCTCTAAGGCCGGCCGCGACCAGCGGGGGAGGCGGGCCTTGGCGATCGAGCGGGTTCTGGTGACCGGCGCGGCGGGTGCGCTCGGCCGGGTCGTGCGCGCGCATCTGAAGGGGCGCTATCGCCTGCTCAGGCTCTCCGACATAGCACCCGTGGACCCGGCGGGTCCGGGCGAAGAGGTGATGCCCGCCGACCTCGCGGATGCCGCGGCGATGGACCGGCTGCTCGACGGGATCCAGGCCGTGGTCCATCTGGGCGGGCATTCGGTCGAGGGCAGCTGGGAGCAGATCCTGCGCGCCAACATCGTCGGCCTGATCAATCTCTACGAGGCGGCCAGGAAGGCCGGCACCGACCGGGTCCTGTTCGCTTCCTCCAACCACGCGGTGGGATTCCATCGGCGCTGGCCGCGGACCGACCACACCGCGCCGGCCAAGCCGGACTCCCGCTACGGGGTCTCGAAGGCCTTCGGCGAGGACCTCGCGCTCTACTACGCGAACAAGCACGGGATCCGCGGCTTCTGCATGCGGATCGGCAGCGCTCGGGCGGAGCCCGTCGACGAGCGCCAGCTCTCGACCTGGCAGTCCTACCCCGATTTCTGCCGGCTCGTGGACGTGGGGCTCACCGCCTGGTACCGCTACGAGATCGTCTACGGTGTCTCGGCCAACACCCGCAGCTTCTGGGACAACCGCAACGCGGAGCGGCTCGGCTACCGGCCGCAGGACGACGCGGAGGCCTGGGCGGCGAAGGTCGAGGGCATCAAGAGCCCGCATCTCGTCGACGAGCTCCACGTGGGTGGGCCCTTCTGCAGCGCCGACTTCACCGGCCGGGTCGAAGACATCGTCTGAGGCGCGATTGACAGGAGCCGGGCGCGGCCGCCAGAAGGCCGCGCGCCGGCCGCGGCGCGGGATCCGCATCGATCCCTTCGGGCCGCGGCGCCGCTCCGGGGCCTGCTTCGATCGATGAGCACGCTGCTCGACTTCGAGAAACCGATCGCCGAGCTCGAGGGCAAGGCCAAGGAGCTGCGCCATCTCCAGGACGGCAGCGAGCTCGACCTCGCGGACGAGATCGCCCGGCTCGAGAGCCGGGCCGCCAAGCTGCTCTCGGCCACCTACGCCAAGCTCACGCCGTGGCAGAAGGCGCAAGTCGCGCGCCATCCCGACCGGCCGCGATTCAAGGACTACGTGGCGGAGCTGATCACGGATTTCACCCGGCTCGCGGGCGACCGCGCGTTCGCCGACGACGCCGCGATCCAGGGCGGGATCGGCCGGCTGCGCGGCCGCTCGGTGATGGTGATCGGCCAGGAGAAGGGGTCCGACACCGAAGAGCGGGTGCGGCACAATTTCGGCATGGCGCGGCCGGAGGGCTACCGCAAGGCGGTCCGCCTCATGCGCCTGGCCGAACGGTTCGGCCTGCCGGTCGTCACGCTCGTGGACACGCCCGGGGCACATCCCGGGATCGACGCCGAGGAGCGCGGCCAGGCCGAGGCGATCGCCCGCTCGATCGAATGCTGCCTCGACCTCACCGTGCCGATCGTCTCGGCGATCGTGGGCGAGGGCGGCTCGGGCGGGGCGATCGCGCTCGCGGCGGCCGATCGGGTGCTCATGCTCGAGCACAGCATCTATTCGGTGATCTCGCCCGAGGGCTGTGCGGCGATCCTCTGGCGGGCGGCGGAGAAGGCGCCAGAGGCGGCCGAGGCTCTGAAGTTCACGGCCCAGGACCTTCTGGGATTGGGGCTGATCGACGAAGTGATCGCCGAGCCGCTCGGGGGGGCGCATCGCGGCCGGCAGACGACGATCCGCTCGGTCGGCGATGCGATCGAGCGGCACCTCGCCGAACTCTCGGGCCGCGACGGTCCGTCGCTGCGCGAGGCGCGCCGGGCGCGCTTTCTCGCCATGGGCCGCCCCACCGAGGGGTGAGCTTCAGCCCGGAACGCGCCGCAGTCGGCGCCAGAGTACGGGCAAGAGGGCGAGGGTGGCGAGGCCGAGGAGGGGGAGGAGGACGCGCGGCTCGAGGATCAGGTCGAGATCGGGCTCCTCGCCGCGTTCGAGGAGGTGGCCGAGCCCGGCACCCACGCTCGCGAAGACGAGACAGCCCGGGACGATGCCGAGGGCGGTGGCGAGGGCGAAGGTGCGCAAGGGCACGCCCAGAAGGGCCGGTACGAGGTTGACGAGCCAGAAAGGGAAGAGCGGCACGAGGCGGAGGACCAGGAGATAGGAGAAGGCGTCCGCCCGGAACCCCTCGGCCAGCGACGCGAGCCAGGGGCCCGCCCGGGCACGCAAGGGTTCGCCCAGCGCGGTGCGGGCGATCAGGAAGAGGAGCACGGCACCCGTCGTCGCGCCGATCACGACCAGGAGCGTGGCGAGCAGGGTTCCGAAGAGGAAACCGCCGACGAGGGTGAGGACGAGCGCTCCCGGGATCGAGAGCGCGGTCGCCGCGGCGTAGAGGAGCACGTAGAGCGCGGCACTCGCCGCCGGGTGGGCCGCCACCAGGTCGACGAGGAGGAGGCGGTGCCGGCGCAGCGTCTCGAGGCTCAGCATCTCGTGGGCGCCGGTCGCGAACACCGCCGCGGCGACGAGGAGCAAGAGGACGAGCGGCGACGCGCGGCGCAGCCTTGCTACGCGGCGGGGCGCCCCGTTCCCGGAAGGAGTCATCCGAACCGTGCCAGGAAGCGGACCAGCCGCCGCGTGCGCTCGCCGAACAGCAAGGGCGTGTACCAGCTGCCGGCCACTCGCTTGGTGACCTCCGAGAGGGTCGGGTAGGGGGCGAGGGTCGAAGCGAGCGCGCCGATGCCGAGGCGGCGTTCGATCGCCAGGATCCAGGGAAGGAGCAGCTCGCCGGCGTGCGGCCCCAGGATCGCCACGCCGAGGATCCGACCGCGGGCACCCACGACGGCCCGGATCCGGCCGAGGGTCTCCCGCTCGGCCCGGGCGCGGTCGTTGTCGGCGAAGTCCCACACCAGGGTGCGGTGACGGATGCCGCGGGCGGCGGCTTCGCCCGGCGAGAGCCCGACGGCGGCGAGCTCGGGGTCGGTGAAGGTCACCCGCGGCAGGGCCACGGGCGTGCCGCGCGAGGGCAGGCGGAAGAGGATGTTGCGGATCACGATTCCGGCCTGCCAGCCGGCCAGGTGGGTGAACTGCGGCCCTCCGGTGCAGTCGCCGATCGCCCAGACCCGCGGATTGCTCGTGCGCAACCGATGGTCGACCGCGATGCCGGCCGCGGCGTGGCGGATTCCGGCCTGCTCGAGGCCCAGCCCCTCGACGGTCGGGCGGCGACCGGTGGCGACCAGGAGATGGCTGCCGGCGATCCGCTTCTCGCCGTCCGGGCCGGCCACGACGACGGTCGGACCGGGCTCGACGCGACGGACCTCGACCCTCTCGAGGAGCCGGATACCCTCGGCCAGGAACCGCTCGCGGAGCAGGCCCACGAGCTCGGGGTCTTCGCGCGGCAACATCGGCCCGATGTCGAGGAGGGTGACGGCGGAGCCCAGGCGGCGATGGGCCTGGGCGAGCTCGCAGCCGATCGGCCCGGCGCCGAGCACGAGGAGATGGACCGGCCGTTCCCGCTGCTCGAAGACGGTCTCGTTGGTGAGGTGGGGCACCTCGGCGAGGCCCGGGATCGGCGGGATGGCGGGCCGCGAGCCGGTCGCGAGCACGAAGCGGCGTGCCCGGATGCGGAGGGCCCCGGCCTCGACCTCGCGGGGCCCGGTGAAGCGGGCGCGGGCCCGGATCACCCGCACGCCGAGGCCTTCGAAGCGCTCGATCGAATCGTGCGGGGCGATCGCAGCGATCACCGAGCGGACATGGTCCATCACGCGGGCGAAGTCGATCGCGGGCTCGACCGGCGCGATCCCGAACGGCCCGGCTTCGCGCATCTCCTGGGCGCGCCGCGCCGCCGCCAGCAGGCTCTTGGACGGCACGCAGCCCACGTTGAGGCAGTCGCCGCCCATCCGCTCCGCCTCGACGAGCACGACCGAGGCCCCCATCTGCGCCGCCCCGGCGGCGAGGGTGAGGCCGCCCGAGCCGCCGCCGATCACGCACAGGTCCGGGGTGAGGACGTCGGTCACGGCCGGCGACGCTAGGTCGGGACGGTCCGGGCGTCCATTGACGAGGGCGCGAGAGGGCCGTGATCTTCGCCGCGGTCGTCGCGCGGAGGAGCCATGGCACGTGGTCCCGAGGAACTCCTGGCCTTTCTCGCCGAACTCGGGATCGGGGTGGTGACCCACCACCATCCTCCGGTGTTCACGGTCGAGGAGGCGGCGGTCCACACCGCCCACCTACCCGGCGGCCACACCAAGAACCTGTTCCTCGAGGACAGGTCGGGCGGCCTCTGGCTCGTCTCCTGCCTCGATCGGCAGACGGTCAAAGTCAACGCGCTCGCACGGCTCCTGGGCGCGCCGCGGGTGAGCTTCGGCTCGGCCGAGCGGCTGCGCGAGGCCCTCGGAGTCGAGCCGGGCTCGGTCACCCCCTTCGCGCTGATCAACGACACTCCCCGCCGGGTCCGCCCGGTATGGGACTGCAAGATGTTGGCTCTACCGCTCCTCAACTTCCACCCGCTCGTGAACACGATGACCACGGCGATCACGCCCGCCGACCTGCGCCGCTTCGCCGCCGCCACCGGACACGAGCCGATCGAGCTCGACCTCGACGCCACGCTCGCGGCCTGAACGACCCGCTCCGGTCGGCGTCGAGGCTGGGCGTCGGCGGGGCGAGTTCTCGGGGCGCTCGCGGACGAGCCCACGGTAGCTGCACCGTGGTCGGCGGATCGGCACAACCGCCGCTCGACGTTCCTCGGCCGCCCGAACGGAATCGACTGTGCGTCCGCCGAGGAACGTGGCGGCTCCGTCTCGTTCCGGACGTCTCCGGTGGCCCCCCGGCGGTTCGAGGACCCAGCCGGGAGCCCGGCGCTCGAGCATCTCCGTCGTGGCGAAGGTGAGGCTCCGGATGCAGTCGAAAGGGCTGTACCGGGCCGTAGCGACCGTTTCGAGGGTTCAGCGATCATCGGGGCGCCTCGTGCGAAAGGCCCGATCGTGACGTTCGCCGTCTCCGGCTCGCCGCCATCGCCGAGCCCGCGCTTTCTTTCTTGGTCGCGGTGTTGTCGGCTACGGCGCCGACGATAACCCGCGCGCCGCTCCGTCGACCGTGAAGCCGGCTTCGGTCCGACGAACCCCGGTCGGCCGGCAGTTCGGCCAACGCCGTCCGGTCTCGCCTCTTCGGAGCGGTCTCGGTGCTCTCCGAAAAGTGTGTCCACTGAAAAGTGTGTCCGCTCCACGAGTGCCGCCGCACTCCGGCACTTCTCGATTACGGGTAGCGCGCTGGTTCTCGATTACGGGTAGCGCGCTGGACTCTTCGCCCGTCTCTTCGTCTCTCGCGCGGGCCCTGCTTCTCCCGGCCGTTCTGCCCCATCCGTCGAGATGCCGCGCCCTGTGCGCGGACGAGAGCGGCTCGGGGCGGCGCGCTCGACCGACCAGCCGGCGAAGCCGGCCGTCGGGCCGGTTGCGTGCCGCCTCGCTCCGCCACGCCGAGTGCACCGAAGTCGCCGAACCTTCGTTGTCGTATCCACGATGTCGTATCCACGATCGATTTCGCTCGTTTCGAAGAACGACCGGGTTCCGTTCGTTCGCCGGCGGAACCTCGCTCGTCAGTGCGAATGTCCTCCTGTCCGGCTGACCTCGGAAATACCTGTGCTTCTTCGTGTGTGAATCCGAGTTGGTGACCTGCGTATTCTTCCGCGCCGTCCACAGTACGAGATCGGCCGGGGGATGCACCCGGTGTTCGCGCTCGTTCTCGTCGGGGAATGGCCGGTCCCATGCGCTCGCGGGCGTGACCGCCCGGGGAAGCACCTACTCCGTGTCGGCGAGACGGCCGTGGTAGACGGCGCCACCGGCAGCGAGCATGGAGTCGAGCCGAAGGAGTCGAGGCAGCAGGGTCCGCGTCGCGGGAC
>DAIOUO010000049.1:0-14440 GCA_036759485.1 Geminicoccaceae bacterium
GCGGGTGGTCGCGAGCTCGTCGAGCTGCCAGGCGGTCCTGAGGCCGTGCGCGCGCGGGAGGTGGCGCGTTGCATGCGCCGGGCCGAGCCGCCGCTCGGTTAGCCGAGCAGCGCTCGGCGGATCCGCTTTTCGAGCTCGCAGATCGCGAAGAGTGCCACCCCGATCGCGAAAACGTAGGCGCCGTCGGCGAAGTCGACGGGACGGGTGTCGAACAGCGTCTGCATCCAAGGCAGGTAGGTGAAGGCGAGCTGGAGGATCGTGATCGCCACGAGGCCGGTCAGGACGGCCGGTGTCCCGATCAGCCCCTGCAGGGTCAGCGAGGGGCGGTGCACGTAGCGGACGTTGAAGAGATAGAAAATTTGCATCATCACGATCGTGTTGACGGCCAGTGTGCGGGCGTACTCGGTCTCCCGGCCGGACGCGATCGTCGAGAAGAAGACGAGGAAGCCGCCGATCACGAACAGGACCGAAACGAACAGAATTCGCCACAACAGCTCCCCCGAGAGGATCGGTGCGTCGGGTCGGCGCGGTGGTCGGTGCATGGTACCGGGTTCGGTTGGCTCGAAAGCGAGGGTGAGGCCGAGGGCGACCGCGGTCACCATGTTGACCCAGAGGATCTGAACGGGCGAGACGGGGAGCGCCAGGCCGAAGGCGAGCGCCGCCAAGATGACGAACGCCTGACCACCATTGGTCGGCAGGGTCCAGCCGATCACCTTCATGAGGTTGTCGTAGACCGTGCGGCCCTCGCGCACGGCGGCCACGATCGAGGCGAAATTGTCGTCGGCGAGCACCATCTGGGCGGCTTCTTTGGCGGCCTCGGTGCCCTTGATGCCCATCGCCACGCCGACATCGGCGCGCTTCAGGGCCGGGGCGTCGTTCACCCCGTCGCCGGTCATGGCGACGATCCGGCCGTCCGCTTGGAGCGCTTCGACCAGACGCAACTTGTGCTCGGGCGTGGTGCGGGCGAAGACGTGGACCTCGCGGGCGGCGCGGCGGAACGCCTCGCTGTCGAGCGCGTCGAGCTCGTTGCCGGTCACGACGAGCGGCTCGCGCGCGATGCCGAGTTGACGGGCGATCTCCTTCGCGGTGACCGCGTGATCGCCCGTGATCATCACCACCCGGATCCCGGCCGTATGGCATTGGGCGACCGCCGCGATCGCCTCCTCGCGCGGCGGGTCGATGAGCCCGACGAGGCCCAAGAGCACGCAACGGCCCTCGACGTGCCGCGGGCCGAGCGGTTCCGAATCGGCCGGCGCATCGGCCGTGGCGATGGCGAGCACCCGCTGCCCGTGTCCCGCGAGTTCCTCGGCCGCCGCTTGCCAGAACGCCGGGTCGAGTGAGCGCTCGCCCTCCGGCCTCCGCTCGGCACGGCACATCTCGAGGATCCGTTCCGGTGCCCCCTTGACGAAGACGGAGCGTGTCCCGTCCGGAGCGGCGTGCAGCGTCGCCATGTAACGGTGGCGGCTGTCGAACGGGATCTCGTCGCGCCGCGGCACGTCGCGCCGCAGCGCCGCCGGATCGAGCCCGGCCTTCAACGCGAGGGTGACGAGAGCGCCCTCCATGGGGTCGCCGTCGACGATCCAGCCCTTCTCGCCGCGGCGGATGTCGGCGTCGTTGCACAACAGGGCGGCCTCGATCAGCTCTTCGAGCACCGGATCGCCGAGCGGGTCGATCCGGTTGCCGTCGAGCGTGAAATCGCCCTCGGGCGCGTAGCCGCTGCCGCCGACGCGGACGCTCGCCGCGGCGGTGCGCACCGACTGCACCGTCATCTCGTTCTTGGTGAGCGTGCCGGTCTTGTCGGAGCAGATCACCGAGACCGAGCCCAGGGTCTCGACCGCCGGCAGGCGGCGGATGATGGCGTTGCGTTGGGCCATCCGCTGCACGCCGATCGCGAGCGTGATGGTCATGACCGCGGGCAGGCCCTCGGGAATCGCCGCGACCGCGAGGCCGACCACGGCCATGAACGAGAGGTCGAGCGGGTAGCCCTGGACGAGCCAGGCGAAGAAGAAGGCCGCGGCGGAGACCGCCAGGATGACGGCCGTGAGCGTGCGGGCGAAGCCCGCCATCTGCCGCAGGAGCGGCGTCTCCAGCCGCTCGACCCGGCCGAGGAGCTTGCCGATCCTGCCGAGCTCGCTCTCGGACCCGGTCGCCACCACGACTCCGGCGCCCTGGCCGGCGACCACGAAGGTGCCGGAGAAGGCCATGCAGGGGCGGTCGCCGAGGGCCGCGTCGGCCGCGATCGGCTGCACGCTCTTGTCGACCGGGACGGATTCGCCGGTCAGGATCGCTTCGTCGATCTTGAGCCCCTTGGTGCGCAAGAGACGCAGATCGGCCGGCACCCGATCGCCGGCTTCGAGCAACACGATGTCGCCGGGCACCACGCGCTCGGCCGGCACGGTGAGCCTGCGTCCCTCGCGCAGGACCGACGCCTTGGGGTCGATCATGCCCTTGATCGCTTCGAGCGCGGCCTCGGCCCTGCCTTCCTGAACGAAGCCCACGACGGCGTTGATCAGGACGACGCCCAGGATCACCGCCGCGTCGACCGGGTGCTCGAAGAAGAGCGAGAGGACGGCCGCGACCAAGAGGACGTAGATCAGCAGATTGTGGAACTGCCGGAGGAACCGTACGATGGGGCCCTGGCGCGGCGCCTCGGGCAGACGGTTCAGCCCGAAACGGGCGAGTCGGGCCTCGACCTCCCCTTGCGTCAGTCCTTGGGGCCGGCTCCCGAGCGCCCCGATCGCCTCTTCGGCCTCGATCGCGTGCCAGACCGGCTCGACCGGAGCGGGCGTAGAGGGCTGGTCCACGGGCGTCCGTCCGCTGCTGCGCAGGGGCTCTCCCGGGCCTATAGTGGTGCGGGCCGGAGGTGACCATGACCGATCGCGCCGATCCGCCCGACGGCTCGCACTCGCACGCCCGACTGCTCGCCCAGGCGGCGGCGTTGCGCGGTGCCGCGGCGCGGCGGCCGAACCTGCCGATCGCGATCGACTGGCAGGGGATCGCCGAGGAGCTCGAGGCCGTGGCGGCAGCACACCGCAACGAGTCGAAATCACGATTGCTCGTTCCGATGCAGCATTTCCCGAAGCTCGAGTACGTTCCCATGATCGAGCCGCGGAACGGCCGGCGACGGACGGTACGGGAGCGACGCGACCGCTTCGGCTTCCTCTTCGAGGAGAGCAGCAGCCTTCGCGAGCGCGCAACGGAGGAGGTGGGCCGGTCGTGGCCCAGAGCCCGCCGCGAAGTCGTTGCCGACTATTGCCTGCGTCCGCGCCCCGAGCGTTCTCCCTGAACGTCCGAAGAGATCCTCGCCGAGGACCGATGGCCGAGCGAGCCCGAGGAGCTGCGCGAGAAGACGTCGGTGGCCGGCTGAGCCGGGTCGGCGGATCCCGCCCTCAGTGGATCGCCGGCTCGACCATGGGCTCGGTGCCTTCGAGGATGTCGAAGTCGCAGCCCTCGTGCGCCTGGCGGATGTGGGCGAGGAAAAGACGTTCCCAGCCGCGGGCCGGTGCGGGTCGGGGCCGCCAAGCCTCGCGCCGGCGGGCGAGCTCTTCCTCCGAGACGCGTAGCTCGAGCCTCCGCGCGGCGACGTCGAGGGCGATCCGGTCGCCCGTGCGGACCAGCGCCAAGGGGCCGCCGACCGCGGCCTCCGGGCTCACGTGGAGCACGCAGGCGCCGTAGGAGGTCCCCGACATGCGCGCGTCCGAGATTCGGATCATGTCGCGCACACCCGCCTCGAGGAGCTTCTTGGGGATCGGCAGCATGCCCCATTCCGGCATGCCGGGCCCACCGACCGGACCGGCGTTCTTGAGCACGAGGACGTGGTCGGGGCTCACCTCGAGGCCCGGATCGTCGATCCGGGCGGCCATCTCGTCGTAGTCTTCGAAGGCGATCGCCGGGCCCTCGTGGCGCAACAGGCGCGGCTCGGCGGCCGAGGGTTTGATCACCGCACCCTCGGGCGCGAGGTTGCCGCGCAGTATCGCACAGGCCTCGCGGGCGACCGGCTCGGCGAGCGAGCGGATGATCTCGGGCTTGTGGACCTTCACGCCTTCGAGGACCTCGCCGAGCGTGCGGCCGTCGATCGTCGGGCAGCCGATATCCAAAAGCGGGGCCAGCTGCTTCATGAGCGCGAGGATGCCTCCGGCATAGTAGAAGTCTTCCATGAGGTATCTGCCGGAGGGCCGCACGTTCGCGATGACCGGCACCTCGCGGGCGATCGCGTCGAACCGGTCGAGGCCGAGCGGCACGCCCGCCCGCCGGGCCATGGCGACGAGATGGATCATGGCGTTGGTCGAGCCGCCCATCGCCATGTGGACGCGGATCGCGTTGTCGACCGTGCGAGCGGTCACGAGCGAGCGCGGCCGCACGTCCTGCCAGACGAGCTCGACGATCCGCCGGCCGGTCGCCGAGGCGAGGCGAGCGTGGTTGGCGTCGACCGCGGGGATCGAGGAGCCGCCCGGCAGCACGAGGCCCAGCGCCTCGGCGATCGCGGTCATGGTCGAAGCCGTGCCCATGGTCATGCAGTGGCCGAAGGAGCGGGCGATGCCTTCCTCGACCTCCTGCCATTCGCGCTCGCCGATCCGGCCCGCCCTGAGCTCCGTCCAGTATTTCCAAGAATCGGAACCCGAGCCGAGCGGCACGCCGTGCCAGTTGCCGCGCAACATCGGGCCGGCCGGGAAGAAGATCGCCGGCACATCGGCCGAAAGCGCGCCCATGATCAGCCCGGGGGTGGTCTTGTCGCAGCCGCCCATGAGCACGACGCCGTCGATCGGATGCGAGCGGATCAACTCCTCCGCCTCGATCGCCAGGAGATTGCGGTAGAGCATCGTCGTAGGCTTGACGAAGGGCTCGGAAAGAGAGAGCGCCGGCAGCTCGATCGGGAAGCCGCCGGCCTGCCAGATGCCGCGCTTGATCTCCTCGACCCGGAGCTCGAAGTGGGCGTGGCAGGGATTGATGTCGGACCAGGTGTTGAGGATGCCGATCACCGGCTTGCCCTGCCAGTCCTCGCGGGCGTACCCCATCTGTAAGAGGCGCGAGCGGTGGCCGAAGGCGCGCAGGTCTTTCACGCCCAGCCAGCGGTGCGAGCGCAGCTCTTCGGGGCGCTTTCTGCGCGTGCTCACGGACGACCTCCCTCGCGGCTACGGGCCGGCGGGAAGTTAGGCGGCCCTTCGGCAGGTGGTGAAGCCCGTCCGGACGCGGTTCAGCCCGTCGTCTCGAGAAGGTCGACGCCGCGATAGAGCTCGGCGACCGGGACGTCGGCGCCCAGCACCTCGCTTCGGAACGAGCCCTGGGTGATGGGCAGGGTGACGGTCCAGAGCTCGCCCGCGCGCTCGAAGCCGCCCCCTTCGGCCGCTACCTCCTCAACAGTCTCCTGGTCGCGGGTGCCGTTACCGTCGGCTCGCTCGCGACCTCGATCCTCGCGGCCTATGCCTGCGCCCGGCTCGAGTTCAAAGGGCGCGACGGCGCCTTCCTCGTCATCGTCGCAACACTCCTGATCCCGAGCCACGTGACGCTGATCCCGAACTATTTGACCATGGCGGCGCTCGATCTCGTGGACAGCTACGCTGCGCTGGTTCTGCCGTCGCTCGGCTCGGGCTTCGCGACGTTCTTCTTGCGTCAGCAGTTCCGCAACCTGCCGCGCGAGTACGACGAGGCGGCGCTCGTCGACGGGGCGAGCCGGCTCGCCATTCTCTGGCGGATCACCGTGCCGCTGTCGCGGCCGGCGATCGCCGCCATGGCGATCTTCCAGTTCCTCTCGGAATGGACGAGCTTCCTCTGGCCCCTGATCGCGACCACCTCGCCCGAGATGCGCACGCTCGAGACCGGCCTCGCCGCCCTCTACGACGTCGCGATCGACGACGGGATCGTGAGCGGGCCCGTGGTCATGGCCGGTGCGGTGCTGGTGATGGCGCCCGGGCTCCTGGTCTTCGCCCTCGCCGAACGGCATCTCGTCCGCGGCGTGGCGGTCGGGCTCGGCCGATGAGCCGATCGGCTGCGCTGATCGCCGCCCATCGCGGCGGGGCGCGCGAGGTGGCCGAGAACAGCCGGGCCGCCTTCCGCCACGCGATCGCCCTCGGCGCCGACCAGGTCGAGTTCGACGTGCACCGAACCGCCGACGGCGGGCTCGCCGTCCTGCACGATGCGACCCTCGAGCGGACGACGACCGGAACGGGGCCGGTCGCGGCGCTGGAGCTCGACGAGATCCGCCGCCTGCGGCTGCGTGATCGGCCCGAGGAGACCGCTCCCACCTTCGAGGAGGTGCTCGACCTTCTGGCGCCGGCGGCGATCGGACTTCGGGTCGAGATCAAGGCCGGGGTGGAGTTCCGCCGTTACGCGGGAATAGAAACGGCCGTCGTCGCGGCCCTGCGCGCGCGGGGGCTGCTCGAGCGCAGCGTGATCACGAGCTTTCTTCTGCCGATCCTCGAAGCGGCCGCGGCGGCGGGGGCGCCACGCCTCCTCTGGCTCGTCGCGCCGATCGTCCAGGCGAGTCTCGGGTCGACGGCTCGATTGACCGACCTCGCTCGGGCCGCCGGGGTCGGCGAGCTCGGCCTGCACATCGACCGTCTCGATGCGGCGACGGTCGCATCCGTCCGCGCAGCGGGCCTCGAGATCGGGGCCTGGGCGGCGCACGAGGACGCGCAGATCGCGAAAGCGCTCGAGCTCGGCCTCTCGGTCTTCACGACCGACCGGCCGTCTGCGGCACTCGCCGGGCGCAGAGCGAGGCTTGCCGGAGCCCGAGACGCCCGCTAACCCGCCGGGGCGCCGGGGGTGGGGAGGGGGCATGGCCGAGCGGATCGCCGAGTACGAGGTGCACGATTGGCGTTTCAAACGCCTCGCCTCGATGAACGCGCGCGTGGTGAAGCTCTGGGAGGGAGCCGCCTGGGCCGAGGGCCCGGTCTATTTCCGCGACGGCGATTTCCTCCTGTTCTCCGATATCCCGAACGACCGCATCCTCCGCTTCGTGCCGGACCTCTCCGGGCTCGGCGGGACGGTCTCGGTCTTCCGCCAGCCGGCCGGCTACACCAACGGCCACACCCGCGACCGCGAGGGCCGGCTCGTCTCCTGCAGCCACGGCCATCGGCGGATCGAGCGGACCGAGTACGACGGCACGATCACCGTGTTGGCCGACCGTTTCGAGGGCAAACGGCTCAATTCGCCGAACGACGTGGTCGTCAAGTCGGACGGCACGATCTGGTTCACCGACCCGGCCTACGGGATCGACACCGATCTCGAGGGCCACAAGGCTCCCATGGAATACGGCGGCTGCTGGGTCTTCCGCCTCGATCCGCGAAGCGGCCGGCTGGATCCCGTGATCCAGGAGATGAAGCGGCCGAACGGGCTCGCTTTCTCGCCCGACGAGCGCTTTCTCTTCGTCGCCGACACGGGGGTGAGCCACGACCCCGAGGGCCCGCGGCACATCCGCCGCTTCGCGGTCGCCGAGGACGGGCGGCTCACGGGGGGCGAGGTGTTCGTCACCTGCGACGTCGGCGTGTTCGACGGCTTCCGCGTCGACACCGAGGGCCGCTTGTGGACCAGCGCCGGCGACGGGGTCCACTGCTACGACCCGTCCGGCGCGCTCCTCGGCAAGATCCTGTTGCCGCAGCGCGCCGCCAATCTCTGCTTCGGCGGCAGGAAGCGCAACCGGCTCTACATCTGCGCCACGACCGCACTCTACGCGGTCTGGACCCACGTCAACGGCACCCAGGTGCCGTAAGCTCGCCTCACCCCTCGGCCTCGATCGAGCTGCGGCCGCCGTCGAGGGCGAGGATCTGGCCGGTGATCCAGGAGGACTCGGGGCCGAGGAGGAAGGCCGCGAGCGCGGCACCGATCCCACCCGTCCCGCCGACGATCACGACCTTGCCGCCCATGCCCCGCCTTCCGCGCCTACGCCGCGTGGTAGGGGGACGGCGGCGCCCCGGTTCAGCCGGACGGGCTCGGCGGCGGCGGATCGACCCGGTTCAGCGGAGAGGGCTCAGCGGCGGCGGCGCATCAAGAAGTCGCGGATCGACTCCATGGCCGCCCAGCCGTGGCGGCTCACCGCTTCATCGGCCTCGATTTCGGGTGTCACGACGGGTGCGGCACCGTCCTGCGGCTGGTAGCCGATCAGCCGGCGGGTCTCCTCGAGGTCCCAACGCATCCCCGGATTGGCGCTCATCAGGTTGAGGACGGCGAAGCGGACCGAGTCCGGGGCCAGCACCGCCTTTTCGAAGCCCTGGCAGAGATCGCGGTCGGAGAGCCACATGGTCTGGCCCCACAGGCCCCAGTTCATGTGCGCGCCCGGCCGGTTGCCGGGCTCGCGCTGGGCGTAGCCGATCCGGAAGCATATCACCGAGAGCCCGTGCCGCTCGGCATACGACTTGCCGAGCCGCTCGCCCACGAGCTTGGCCATGCCGTAGGCGTTGACGGGATGCGGCGGGGTGTCGGGGCGCAAGGGGCCGTCCTCGAAGCGGCGGCCGCCCAGGACCCAGTTCGAGGAGGCGAACACGACGCGGCGCACCCGTGCCCGCACGGCCGCCTCGTAGACGTTCACCACGAGGTCGAGATTGTTGGGCACGATCTCGGCCCAGCTCGCATGCGGATAGGGGACGCCCGCGAGGAGAAGGAGCGCATCGGCGCCCTCGAGGCTCGCGACCCAGCCCTCTTCCCAGACCGCGAGGTCGGCGGCGCGGATCGCCGGATCGCCCTTGGCGTCCCGATCGAGGAGGACGAGCGGCCAGCCGAGGCTCTCGAAATGCCGCCTGAGCTTGCCGCCGATCGAGCCGGCCGCCCCGGTTATCACGACCCTGGGCACGACTGCTTCTCCCTCACATGGGCACGGGTGTCACCGCCCGGCGCTCGGCGAACCAGCCCGTGATGTTGGCGATCAGGCACTCGCCCATCCGCCGCATGCACTCCTGCGTCGAGCTCGCGATGTGCGGGGTCAAGACGACGTTGTCGAGACCGAGGAGCCGTTCGGGAACGTTCGGTTCGTCCGCGAACACGTCGAGCCCGGCGGCGCCGAGCCCGCCGCCCGCGAGCAGGTCGACGAGCGCCGGCTCGTCGACGAGCCAGCCGCGGGCGATGTTGACGAACACGCCTTGCGGCCCGAGCGCTTCGAGCACCTCGCGCCCGACGATGACACCACCGCCCGGCGTACCCGCGGCGCACAGGAACAGGATGTCGCTCGCGCGGGCGAGCTCGACCGCCGAGCCGTAGGCTCGCCAGGAAAGCCCGGTCTTCGGCGCGGGGTCGCAATAGCCGATCGTGCCGCCGAAGCCCTCGAGCCGTCGTGCCACCGCCTGGCCGATCCGCCCGAGGCCGAGGATGCCGTAGCGCTTGCCCCAGAAGCTCCGGCCGAGCGGCATGCGGCCCTGCAGCCAGCGGCCGGCGCGCACGTACCGGTCGGCCTCGGCGAGTCGCCGGCAAGCGGCCATGCCGAGCGCGATCGCCAGATCGGCCACGTCGTCGAACAAGACGGGCGTGGTGGTGACGACGATGCCGCGAGCCTTGGCGGCGGGCAGATCCGTGGTCTCGAGGCCGACGCCGTTGATGGCGCAGATCTCGAGCTTCGGCAGGGAGTCGATCAGGCCCTTGGGCAGCCCGGTCATGCCGCCCGAGAGGATGCCGCGGATCTCGTGCGCGTGCGGTGCGAGGTCCCGGGCCCAATCCTGCCAGCTCCGCCCTTGAAACACCTTGTGAACGACGAAGCCGCGCCGCTCGAGCTCCTCGAAGACGAAGGGTTGCTGGTTGCTGATGGCACCCAGGTGAATGGTCATGAAGCCTCCACGGCACCGACCCTGCCCGCGGGCGGAGGCATAGAGTAAGCAGGTGGCCGAGACCACGGGGCGCCCGTGCATGTGCGCCCGCGGTCGGGCGCGGGGCTCGCAAGGGAGGCCGGGGCGTGTGGGAAGCGGGGCTTCTGGCACGGCGGGTCGCGGCCGCGCCGCTGGCGCCGGGCTTTCTGCTCCTCCTCCCTCGACCGGAAGGTCCCGCCGAGGCGAACGTGGACCGGCTCGCGGCCGCAGGGATCGCCGCTCTCGTCTCGCTCCTGCCGGTCGCAGAGGCGCGCTCGCTCGGCCTCGACATCGGCACGCTCGGGAGGGTCTGCACGGGGCTGGGGATCCGCTTCGAGCATGCCCCGCTGCCCGACTTCGCGGTGCCCGATGCCGCCTTCGAACGGGACTGGCGCGGGCTCGCGCCGGCGCTCCGCCGGCTGCTCGCCGAGGGCCGAGGCGTGGCTTTCCATTGCCGGGCCGGCCTCGGTCGTTCGGGAACGATGGCCGCCCGCCTCCTCATCGAGCTCGGCCTGCGACCCGAGGAGGCGATCGCCCGGATCCGAGCCGCGCGGCCCGGGGCGATCGAAACCGCGGAGCAGGAACGCCACCTCCTGACATTCGCCCGGCCCGCGCTCTAGGCCCCGCCGGCCGCGGGCGGGGACCGAGCCCGACCTCGTTCAGTCCAGGAACGGGTTCTTGCGCGCGGGTGGTGCCGCGAACGGGCGATTACGGTGGGCGGCAGCCGCCTGCTCGCCGAAGGCCGCCGCCAGGTAGTCGAGGAACATTTCCCGATACTCGCCCTCGAGCGGCGGCATCCCGTGCCGCTCGGTCATCCAGGAGAGGGCCGAGTCCCAACGTTCCCGGCTCATCGCCTGGTTGGCCACGAGCCGCCCCGAGTGACAAGCCGTGCAGAAATGGGCGACGAGCTCGCGGTTCGGCCCTTCCGGGAAATGCTCGAGCGGGTCGCCAGCCTCGCCGGCCGCGCGCAGCGGACCGGCGAGGGCGAGGAGGCCGAGGGCGAGCGCGACCGTCCGCATCAGGCCGCCGCGACCAGCAACGCCACCCGATGGTAGGCGTTGCCGCCGTAGCCTTGCGGGTTCCAGTTGGCGGCCATGAAGGGCTGGCTCACCCCGTTCCCGTCGACCGCCCGCACCCAGAGCTCGTAATAACCGTGGGTCGGCAGCCTCACCGTCTGCCGCCAATGTTGCCAGGCGTGGCGGTTGACGGGCTTGTCGAGCTCGGCCTTCTGCCAGGTGGCGCCGAAGTCGATCGAGGTCCACACCTCCGCCACCTCGAGATCGCCGGCCCAGGCGTGGCCGCGCGCCGCGATTTCGCGCGTGCCGGCCGGCAGCCGCGTGCCGTCCGCCGGGTTCGTCACGATCGAGCGGACGGGCATCGATTCGAGAATGCGGAAGCCTTCGCCCTTGCTGTCGCTGCCCGGCACGATCGGCGCGGTGGGTACGCGATAAGAGGTGCCGGTCATACCCTGACCGTCGTGCTCTTTGTCGCGGATCCAGATACGAGTGAGCCATTTCTGGCTCGCCGATCCCGACCAGCCGGGATAGAGCACGCGTACGGGTCCGCCGTGGATCAGCGGCAAGGGCTCACCGTTCATTTCGAAGGCGAGGATGCTGTCCTCGTCCATCGCCTTGGCGAGGCGGACGCCGCGCGAGAGGGGCACTTTGGTCGGGTCGCCCGAGAGGTGCGGATCGGCTCCGTAATGGGCGGTGTAGACCGCGCTGCTCTTGAGCCCCGCGGCCTGCAGCACGTCCTTGAGACGGACGCCGGCCCAGCGCGGGCAACCGGCACCGCCGGTGGTCCACTGGTTGCCGCGTGCTTGTGGGACGAACTGCGAGCGACCGTTGCCACCGCATTCGAGCATGAACACGCCCTCGACCCGGGGGAAGCGGCTCTTGAGCTCGCCCACGGTGATCTCGAGCGGGTTGTTCACCTCGCCGTCGATCTTGATCTTCCAGGTGTTCGGGTCGCTCGGCATCTCGGGGATGCCGCCGTTGTTGCGGATGAAGAGCCGGTCGGTGGGTGTCACCGGATCGTCGAGCAGATGCGCCGGCGTCTCGGCGACGAGCGGCTTGTCGCCGAGGAGCACGAGCCCCGGATGCTTGCCGGGGAACACGGCCTTGCCCTCGGCCGCGAGGGCGACGGGCAGATAGCCCTCGGGCATGAAGCGGGCGAACGGGATCGCGACACCACCGAGCGCTGCGCTCATGGCCGCGAGGCTCGCGCCCTTGAGGACGCCGCGCCGGCCGAACACCAGCGCGTCCGCCCGCTCGGGATCGTCGCGGTAGAGCTCGTGGAGGCTGCGTTCGCTGCGCATGGAGCATCTCTCCCTGACCTGCTGGCGCCCGCCGACCGCGGATCATCGTCCGCTGATCAAGCTGTCTCTAACGTAGCAGCCGTGCCGGGAGCGGCAAGCGCCGTGGAGGCTGGCGCGCCGGGAGCTCCTCGCCTAACGGTGGTTCGGATCGCGCAGGGAGGTCGCCGTGTCGGGCGTGCGGTTCGCGGGCATCTACCCCATTCTCTACGCCTTCTTCCGCGAGGACGGCCGACTCGACCGCGAGGCGATGCGCCGGCAGGTCGAGGCTTGCGTGCGCGGCGGCGCGCACGGGATCGCGGCCCTCGGGCTCGCCACCGAGGTGCAGAAGCTGGCACCCGAAGAGCGTCACGACGTCATGGAGTGGTGCCTCGCCGATGTCGCGGGCCGCGTGCCGGTCGCGATCACCGTGTTCGGCGAGACGCCTGCGATCCAAATCGATTTCGTCAAGGCGGCGGCCGATCTCGGCGCCGCCTGGGTGATCCTCCAACCGCCGCCACAGCGGCCGATCGGCGAGGACGAACTGGTCCGGTTCTTCGGCACCGTCGCCGATGCGTCGCCGATCCCGGTGGCGATCCAGAACGCGCCCCAGTTCATCGGCGCCGGCCTGTCCGACACGGGGCTCGTGCGGCTCTGCCGGCAGCATCCGAACGTGCGGCTCCTCAAGGGCGAATCCTCGGCGCTCGAGATCGCGCGCACGCGAGAGCTCCTCGGACCCGAGGTCGCCGTCTTCAACGGCCGGGCGGGCCTCGAGCTCACCGACGTGTTCCGTGCGGGCTGCGTCGGCATGATCCCGGCACCCGAATGTTTCGACGTCCAGGTGCGGATCTACGAAGCCTTCCGCGCCGGCCGGGAAGAGGAGGCGGATCGGCTCTACGCTTCGATCCTGCCCTTGATCGTGTTCCTCATGCAGTCGGTCCCGCGCTTCATCTGCTACGGCAAGCGAATAACGGCCCGCCGGCTCGGCCTGGGCCCGGTGGTCGACCGCGAGCCGTGCGAGCAGCCGACGGCGCTGGGCCTCGCCTGCATGGAGCGCTGGAGCCGGGACCTGCCGCCCTTCGCCTTCTGAGCCCGCGCTGCTCCGACCGGCCTCAGGCCGGCGCGGCGCGCAGTCGGGCGACCGGTCGTTCGACGATCGGCAGGTGCACGAAGCCCGCGACGATCCCCATGGCGATCATGGTGCCCCAGACGGCATCGTAGGATCCGGTGCGGTCGAACCAGAAGCCGCCGAGCCAGACGCCCAGGAGTGCTCCCAGCTGGTGGCTGAAGAAGACGATGCCGAAGAGCGTCGCCATCCAGCGGGGGCCGAACATGAGCGCGACCAGGCCCGAAGTCGGCGGGACGGTCGACAGCCACAACAGGCCCATGGCGGCCGAGAACAGGAGGGTGCTCGTCGCGGTCGGCGGGAAGACGACATAGGCCAGGATGACGGCCGAGCGGGCGAAATAGATCGAGGCCAGAAGGTTCTTCTTGCTCCAGCGGCCAGCGATCACCCCGGCGGCGTAGGACCCCACGACGTTGAAGAGACCCACGAGGGCGATGGCGGCAGCGGCCACCCAGGAGGCGACGCCCGCATCGGCGATGTAGGGCGGCAGATGGGTCTGGATGAACGCCACGTGGTAGCCGCAGGTGAAGAAGCCGGCCACGAGCAGCAGATAGCTGCGGTGGCCCATGGCCTCCTTGAGCGCGGCACCGAGCGAGAGATGCGCCGAGCCGGAGATCGTCCCGGCCTCGCCGCGGAAGGCCGTGGCCAGCGGCAGGACGAGGAGGAGGATCCCGCCCAGGACCGAGAGGGCCGCCTGCCAGCCGAGCGCGGTGATCAGCGCGTGGTTCAGGAAGGCGTAGAGGAACTGGCCGAGCGAGCTCGAGGCGGTCACCACCCCCATGGCCCAGGAGCGTCGATTCTCGGGTACGAGCCGGCTCGCCGCCGCCATGACGATCCCGAAGGAAGCACCGGAGCCGCCGATCCCCACGAGCAGCCCGGCCGAGAGGTGGAGGGCGAGCGGGGTGGTGGCGAGGGCGGTGAGTACCATGCCGGCGGCGTAGACCAGCGCACCGCCGACCAGCACGCGGGAGGTCCCGAAGCGGTCGGCGAGTGCCCCGGCGAGCGGCTGGCCGATGCCCCAGACGATGTTCTGGATGCCGATCGCGAGGGCGAAGACTTCGCGGCCGAAACCGCGCGTGCTCGTGATCGGCTCGAGATAGAGCCCGAAGCCGGCGCGCGAGCCGAAGGTCACGACCGCGACGAGACAGCTCACGACCACGACGAGCGGGACGGCGTTCGACCGGGACGGCTCGGACAAGGCGGCTCTCCGGTGACGGTCGCGGCGCACCATGGACGTCCGCACCGCCGGGGGGA